>JAPOQB010000225.1 GCA_026710965.1 Deltaproteobacteria bacterium
CGGCGTCGTGCACGGGCCCTGGCTCAAGACCCGCGGCAACCTGGAGCAATCCGGGCGCAGCCTGGATTCGCCCCGGATACTCATCGAGAACGGCGTGCTCACGGCCTTCTCCACCGATCACCCGGTGATCCCCATCCAGAACCACCGGATGCAGGGGATGACGGCGGTGGACCACGGGGTCGGTCCGGACGAGGCCTTGAAGGCGCTGACCGTGAATTCCGCCCGGATCATGGGCATCGACGGACAGGTAGGAAGTCTGGAGCAAGGCAAGGACGCCGACGTCGTGGTCCTTTCCGGGCCGCCGTTCGAGGCCACGACCCGAGTCGAAGGCGTCATTGTGAATGGCAACGTTGCCTGGAAACACGGGCCGGAGGGTTGATGCCTTCCGCTCCGCGCAAGGGAGAAGGAACATGAGAACTCGGAACGCATTCCTTTGGGTGATGGTCGCACTGCTGGCGTGCCAGGTCGCGGCCGGCGCCGCCTACGCGCAGTCCATGAAGATCACCTCCGGAGACGTGGCCTATGACCAGGGCAACGCCAAGGCCAAGGGCTACCTCGCCAAACCCGCGGACAAGAAGGCGCGTCCCGCGCTGATCCTGATCCACGAGTGGTGGGGACTGAACGACAACATCCGGGAGAACGCGCGGCGCTTCGCCGAACTGGGTTACGTGGCGCTGGCGGTGGATCTCTACAACGGCGGGATGGCGACGACCCCGGACGGGGCCCGCAAGCTGGCCGGGGGAGTGCGCAAGGACCCCGAGTCGGCCTTCGCCAACCTGAAGCAGGCGGTGGCCTACCTCAAGGGGCTCGACGGCGAGGTGGATGCGAACCGCATCGCGTCGGTGGGCTGGTGTTTCGGCGGCGGCTGGTCCTACCAGATGGCCAAGAACGATCTCGGGGTCAAGGCGTCGGTGATCTACTACGGCCGCTTCAACCCCAAGGACGACCTCAGCCGGATGCGCGCCACCATCCTGGGCCATTTCGGCGAGACGGACCGGGGCATCAAGGTGGACAACGTCCGTGAGTTCCAGGCGAAGCTCAAGACGCTGAAGGGCGACCACATGGTCTTCATCTACCCCAACGCGGGGCACGCCTTCGCCAACGCCGACAGCCGCAACTACGACAAGGGAGCCGCCGAGACCGCCTGGAAGCGGACCACGGACTTCTTCAAGAAGCACCTGTAGGGGTCGGTGCAAGCAGCACCGGCGCCCCTTTCATGACCGCGTAACGAGGAGATCGACATGGCTCGGATTCGTCACATCGCCATCCTCACCGACGACAAGGAGAAGCTGGTGGAGTACTACACCAACGTCTTCGGGCTCAAGGTGGTCAAGGGCATCGGCACCGCCACCTACCTTTCGGACGGGCACGTCAACCTCGCCATCATCCCCAAGGGTCCGGAAGAGCAGTCGGAGGGACATCCGCTTGAGAGCGGCCTCAACCACATCGGCTTCGAGGTGGAGGACGTGCAGGCCGTGAAGCCCTTGTCGGATCGCATGGGCGCGGCCGACGATGTGCGGAAGCGGCCGCCCAACCGCGAATCGGAGTACCGGGTGCAGGACCCGGACGGCAACCTCATCGACCTGTCGCAGCACGGCTGGCCGGTGTGACGGTAGTTGGCGCCCTTCGACTTCGTTCCGCTGGCGCTCCACTACGCCTGTCCTGAGCTTGTCGAAGGGCTCAGGACGAACGGAGCTCAAAACGACCTCCCTCCCTCCGTCCGTCCCAAGCTTGTCGAAGGGCTCGGGACGAAGGGAGATCGAAATGACCTCCCTCCGTCCGTCCTGAGCCTGTCGAAGGGCTCGGGACGAACGAAGAATGGACCGTTCCACCACCGTTCGTCCTGAGCGTAGTGGAGCGTCAGCGGAACGAAGTCGAAGGGCGCCGTCCTTGACGGATTACAAGTTTGTCGAATTTTACGGAGAACACGAATGGTTGAACAGGAACGGGTGCTGTTGCCCGGGGACGTGTGCCCGAAACGTTATGACATAACCCTCAAGCCGGACCTCGAGCGGTTTACCTTCAGCGGTAGCGAATCGGTGGAGGTCGAGGTGAAATCGGCCACCCGTCGGGTGGTGCTGCACGCAGCCGAGCTGGAGCTCCACTCGGTGGTGCTGGAGCGGGACGGGGAGTCGCTTGAGCCCGAGCGCATCGAGGCGAACGAGGAGGAGGACACCGTCGCGTTCGTATTCGGCCAGGAGTTGGAGCCGGGGGCGGCGCGGCTGGCCATCGAGTTCACCGGGCAACTGAACGACAAGATGCACGGCTTCTACCGGAGCGTCTACCGCGTGGAGGGCGAAGAGCGGATCATGGCCGTGACCCAGTTCGAGGCCACGGACGCCCGGCGCGCCTTCCCGTGCTGGGACGAGCCGGCGCAAAAGGCCGTGTTCCAGGTGACGCTGGTGGTACCGGAGGACCGGGTGGCGGTCTCCAACATGCCGCCGAGCGGCATCGAGACCGGGGACGACGGTCTCAAGACCGTGCGGTTCGCCGAGACCCCGGTGATGTCGACGTATCTGCTGGCGTTCATCGTCGGCGAGTTCGACTACGTCGAGACGCAAACGGCGGAAGGTGTGACCGTGCGGGTCTATACCCCGGTGGGAAGGCGGGAGCAGGGGCGTTTCGCGCTGGACGTGGCCGCCCGGACGCTGTCGTTCTTCCACGAGTACTTCGCCATCGCCTACCCGTTGCCCAAGATGGACCTGCTGGCGATCCCGGATTTTGCCGCCGGGGCGATGGAGAACTGGGGCGCGGTGACCTACCGGGAGACCGCGATTCTCGTGGACCCGGAGGAGTCGTCGGCCGGCACCCGCCAGCGGGTGGCCATTATCGTGGCCCACGAGTTGGCGCACCAGTGGTTCGGCAACCTGGTCACCATGGAGTGGTGGACGCACCTGTGGCTCAACGAGGGGTTCGCCTCGTGGATCGAGTTTCTGGCGGTGGACCACCTGTTCCCGGAATGGGACATGTGGACGCAGTTCGTCTTTACCGACTTCGGCCGCGCCCTGTCCCTGGACGGGCTCAAGAGCTCGCACCCCATCGAGGTGGAGGTGCGGGACCCCAAGCAGATCAGCGAGATTTTCGACGGCATCAGCTACAGCAAGGGCGCCTCGGTGATCCGGATGCTGGCCGCCTATCTCGGCGCGGAGCCGTTCCGCCACGGGCTGCAGCGTTACCTCGGGCGGCATCAGTACGCCAACGCCACCACCGAGGACCTGTGGCAGGCTCTGGCGGAGGAGTCCGGGCAGCCGGTGAAGCAGATCATGGACACCTGGACCAAGCAGACGGGCTATCCCCTGTTGTCCGTGGATATGAAACCGGGAGAGGTGGAGCTGCGACAAACGCGGTTCTTTTTGAGCGGTGTGCCGGACAGGGACGATGCCAGCCGGTGGTCGGTTCCCCTGGGCATACGAACGGGAGGGGGCGAGGACACGTTCCGTGTGGTCGAGGACGAGCGGGCGAGCATCGGCGTCGACGCAAGCCGGGCGGGGTGGCTGAAGGTCAATCCGGACCAGACCGGCTTCTACCGCAGTACTTACAGTGCCGAGTTGTGGGACCGCCTGGCCTTGGCGGTGGAGGCCGGCGAGCTCGCGTCGGCCACGGACCGGCTCGGGCTGGAGAACGACGCGTTTGCCCTGGCCCGGGCGGGGTATCTGGACGCCGCCCGGCCCCTGGCCCTGGCGCCGGCCTACGGCAACGAGACGCACTACACGGTGTGGGCCGACCTGTCGGAGAATCTCCGGGCCTACGACATCCTGTTGTCCGGCGAGCCCTGCCATCCGTCGTTCCGCGCTTTCGCCCGGAGCCTGTACCAGACCATCTACGGCGCCCTGGGATGGGACGCCCGGCCTGACGAAAGCCATCTCACCAAGCTGCTGCGGCCCATGGTGATCGGGCTCCTGGGGCGCTACGGCGACCCGGCGGTCAACGCCGAAGCCTTGCGCCGGTTCGATGCGGGCGTCCGGGACGGCACGCCGGTGGCGGCGGACCTGCGGGCGGCGGTGTATGGCCAGGTGGTGGAGAGCCGGGGCGTGGAGGGGTACGAGGCGGTGCTGGGGATCTACCGTGAAGCCGAGCTTCATGAAGAGAAGAACCGCTGCCTGCGGGCGTTGGGATGCAGCACCGACCCGGCCGTGCTTCGGCGGACGCTTGACTTCGCGCTGTCCGACGAGGTGCGCGGGCAGGACACCCCGCTGGCCGTGGCCGGCGTGGCCGTGAACCCGTTGGGCCGGGATCTGGCCTGGGATTTCCTGCGGGACAAGTGGGCCGAGTTCGATCGTCGCTACGGCCAGGGCGGTTTCATCATCGCCCGCATCATATCCATCACCACCGAGGACTTCACCACCCTGGACAAGGCCCGGGAGGTGGAGGAGTTCTTCCAGTCGCATCCCGCGCCCGCCGCCGCGCGCACGGTGCGCCAGTCGTTGGAGCGGATTCGCTCCAACGCGCTATGGCTCGAGCGCGACGGCGTGGCCATTGCAAAGTGGCTCGAAGCCGCTGCGCCGACGCCCGCCGAGGGAACGTAGGCGGCGGGTTTCAAACTTGACCGCGTAGCGTGGGTCCGACAAACTGGAATCTGTAACCACTGGAGAATACAGCGACCAGCATAGAGTCAATCCTCACATCACGAACGATCCGGGAAATCTACGATGAGAAAACTACTTGCAGCATTCGCGGTATTTGTCATGTTCGCAGCGGGCCAGGTCCATGGTGACGGGCTGGCGCCAGCCCCGCAGATCATCACCGAGTACGACCGTAGCTTCATCGAGCGTTCCGGCGCCCAGACGTTTGGCGAGATGCTCGATACGGGCATCCTCCGCTACTTCTTCACTGGAGGGCGCAACCTGCTCATTCTGGTGAACGGGCGGCCCTACGCAACGACCGCGCACAATCTGGACTCTCTCCCGCTCTCGGCGGTCGAGCGCATCGAGGTGCTTAGAGCCGAGAGCCTGGGGACGCTCGGCGGCCACGCCGCGGTACGTGGCGCGTTCAACCTCGTGCTGAGGAAGGATCTGGATGGCTTCGACGTGCGCACGGACGCCCGGATGCCGAGCCGCGACGGCGGGGAAGGGAGCCAGGGCAGCGACGTATGGGGCGGGGCGGTGGGCGCCGGCGGAGACATGTCAGGCGGAGGAC
>JAPOQB010000133.1 GCA_026710965.1 Deltaproteobacteria bacterium
CGACGAGGACGAGCGCGCCATCATGGGGGGCATCCTGGGGGAGCCGCTGGAGCTGGTGCGGTGCGAGACCTCGGACCTGCTGGTGCCGGCCCAGGCGGAGGTGATCCTGGAGGGCGAGATCCTGCCCGGCGAAAGGACCCCGGAGGGGCCCTTCAGCGAGTTCACCGGCTACAGCCTGGGCCAGCGTCAGCGCGAGGTGGTACGCTACAACGCCGTGACCATGCGGGATGACGCGCTGTTCCACGACATCGCCGTGGCCCAGGTGGACCACCTGCTGCTGTCCACCATCCCCATGGAGGCCAACCTCTACCGGGCGGTGCGCGCCATCGTCCCGTCGGTGACCGCCGTCCGGGTGCCCGCGCCCTATAGCTGCTACGTGGCCATCGAGCAACGCGTTTCGGGGCAGGCCAAGAACGCGATCCTGGCGGTGCTGGGCGCCGACATGTACATCAAGCGCGTGGTGGTGGTGGACCACGACGTCAACATCTTCGACGACCGGGAGGTGGCCTGGGCCCTGGGCACCCGGTGTCAGGCGGACCGCGACATCACGGTGATCTCCAACACCCGGGGGTCGGACCTGGACCCGTCGACGGATTCCGACGGCTACACCGCCAAGTGGGGCGTGGACGCCACCGCCAAGCCTTCCCTGGAAAAGTACACCCCGCGCAACCGCATCCCCCGGGACGTCATGGATCGCATCGACCTGGATGCGCTGGGGCTGTAGTTGACCTCTTCGGCGCGGAATTTCGTCTGCCTCCTGGAAGAGACCGCGGCGCGCTTCCCGGAAAAACCCGCGTTGCTGTGTCCCGATGCGACCCTGACCTACGGCGCGCTGCAACAACGCGCGGCCGGTTTCGCGCGGGAGCTGGCGGAGGGCAACGTCGGGCCGGGCGATCGGGTCGCGATGGTGCTGCCCAACCACTGGACTTTCGTGGTGGCGATGCTGGGTATCTGGAAGCTCGGCGCCACCGCCGTACCGCTGAGCCCGCTGCTGAAGGCGGAGGAGCGAGAAGCCATCCTCGCGGACCTGGACCCGGCCGTGGTGGTCGAACGCGTGGCGCCGCGGGAGGGCGTCTGGGACACGGCGACGGAGGCTGGCGCGCCGGCCCACTTCGGCTACAGCTCCGGCAGCACCGGCCGGCCCAAGGGTGCCGTGTTCAGCCACTCGGCGCTGACCTTTGCCAACCGCTCATGGGCGGACATGATGGCGGTGACGTCCGAGGACGTGGTGCTGTCGGTGCTGCCGCTGCCCCATTCCTTCGGGCTCAACGGTTCGCTCTTGGCCCCGCTGCTCAGGGGCGCCCAGGTGGTGCTCCCCGGAGGGTTCGTACCCGACCAGGTCCTGGCCACCATGGAGGAGCGCCGCGTGACCCTCTTCCTGGGTGTGGCCACCATGTTCCGGCGGTTGTTGAGCGCGCCGGAGTTTGCCGGCGCGGACCTGTCTTCGCTGCGCCTGTCCGTGTCCGGCGCCGCGCCATGTCCGTGGGATCTGGCGTCGGAATGGCGCGGGCGCGCCGGCCATCGCATCCTCCGGGGTTACGGCATGACCGAGTTGTTCCGGCCCATCTCGTATCTGGCGTCGGAG
>JAPOQB010000195.1 GCA_026710965.1 Deltaproteobacteria bacterium
GAGCGGCCGGAAGTGGACGTGGCCCTTTGCGGCGCCTACAACCGTTGGATGGCGGACATCTGGAAGGAAGGCAAGGGGCGGCTGCGCTGGATGTGCGTGCTGCCGTTTCTCAGCATGCCGGATGCCATGGACCAGTTGCGGTTCGCCAAGGAGAACGGCGCCTGCGGCATCTTCATGCGGCCCATGGAGGGTGCCCGAAGTGTGGATGACCCCTACTTCTTCCCGTTCTACGAGGAGGCTTCGAAGCTGGACCTGTGTATCGGGCTGCACCAGTCCAACGGCAATGCCGACCTGGTGGACATTATGGCCAACCCGGACGGCACCCGGGAGTTCTTCAACCAGTACCGCATCTTCAACGTCGGCGCCTTCTTCCGGCTGGTGAGTTCCGGCGTGCCCAAGACCTTTCCCAAGCTGCGGTTCGGGTTCATCGAGACCGCGGCGTCATGGATCCCGTGGGTGGTCTACGAGTTGCGCCGCAGGATGGATACCGTGGAGAACAAGCTGCCGGAGGATCTGCTGGACGAATACCACCTGTACGTGACCTGTCAGATCGGCGACGACGTGCCGTACCTGCTGCAACAGGCAGGTGACGGCGCGTTGATGATCGGCACGGACTACGGACACGCGGACTCGTCCACGGAGTTGGAGGCGCTCACCTCTCTCAGGGAGAACGGCGGCATCAGCACGGCGATGCACACGAAGATCGTGGACGACAACCCGCGGGAGTTCTACGGACTGTAGGAGCCGGCGCGGCGGTGGATCCTGTTGGGCGACCGCCGGTCGCCCCTACCGTCGCCACGACGGGAAACGAATCCCGTAGGGGCGCCCCGCGGTCGCCCTTGCCGTCGCCACGATCGGCCTAGTCGGACGGACGCCTGGCGCACAACGGACCGCAAGGAGAACACCCAATGATCGGATATCCTGTCATCGACGCGGACGGCCACCTGACCGAACCCATGACAGCCTACCGGGAGCGGATCCCGGAGCCTTACAGCTCGGCCCGTGAGCTGTTCCCCCAGGACGGTTGGGACCGGGACCTGGGGCGCATGGGGCACCGGGTGGCGGACCCCGAGCGGGAGCTGGCGGACATCGACGCCGAGGGCATCGACAGCGCGGTGCTGTTCCCAACGGCAGGGCTGAGCATCGGCAACGTGCGCGATCCCGCCCGGGCCCGGGTGCTGGCCACGGCCTACAATGATTGGCTGCACGAGTTCTGCAGCGCCTCGCCGGAACGCATCAAGGGCGTGGGCATCGTGGGGTTGCAGGAGGTCGAGAGCGCGGTGGACGAGCTGGAGCGGCTGGTGGAGCTGGGCATGGTGGCGGTGCAGGTGCCCACGTACGTGGCTTGGCGCAAGCTATCGGACCGGGAGCTGGACCCGTTCTACGCCGCGGTGGAGCGGCTGGACGTGCCCGTCGCCGTCCACAGCCAGCCGCGCGACGCGGCCGGCACCGACCGGTTCGACAAGTTCCTGGCGATCCACGCCGTGACCCATCCGTTCGAGCAGATGATCGCCATGACCCAGCTCATCTTCGGAGGCGTGCTGGAGCGCTATCCCGGGCTGAAGGTCGGGTTCCTGGAGTCGGGCGCCGGCTGGGTGCCTTACTGGATGGACCGGCTGGACGAGGAGTGGGAGAAACGGGGCGACGTGGAGGCGCCGCTATGCACCCGCGCGCCCAGCGAGTACGTACGTAGCGGCCGGTGCTATTTCGGCGTCGAGTGCGAGGAACTCACCATCCCCGACGCCATCCGCCACATCGGCGACCGCTGCCTGTTGTATTCATCGGACAACCCGCACTGGGACACGGACTGGCCCCATTCGGTGGAGAAGCTGCGCAAGCGCGACGACCTCACCGAGGAGAACAAGCACCGCATCCTGTGTCAGAATGCCGCTGATTTCTATGGCATGCCGGTGAGCGAGATCGCCGCCGTGCCGGCGCAGTCGTAGGAACCTGTCTGATTTTTGCGCCCTTCGACTTCGCTGCGCTACGCCTGTCCTGAGCTTGACGAAGGGCTCAGGACGAACGGTTCAGTTCCCGAAGCCTGATCAAAACACCGTTCGCCCTGAGCGTAGCGCAGCGAAGTCGAAGGGCGCAAACTTGCTCGCCGGAGGGCTGACTCCGGGAAGGCCTGCTGGTGAATGTGTCTACAGGGTTCCCGAGCTCTTGACCGCGGGCATGTGGACTTCCGGCCCCTCGTTCTCGTCGACCCAGCCGCCCTTTTCAGCCTCGTTCAGCACGTTGAGGATGGTATCCACCAGCTTCCGGGCGGAGTCGACACTCAACTCCACGGCCACGCGCGCGCCCGTCCCCTCGGCCTCGTTGACGAAGTCGATGTTGAGGGAGTGTTCCCGGAAGACGTGGTACGGGTGGTCGTAGGCGACGTTGGCCTGATTGACCTTGAACCAGTCTTCGGAGTTCTTGCCGCTGCCCTCCATCTCGACCTTCTTGGCGATCATCGTGCACATGGTCTTCTCCTTTCGTCCTCTTCGGAAAAGAACGCGCGGGTGAGGTCCGGAAGCGCCTGTCGGCGATCCGGACCGCCCGGCGACCCGCCTAGGCGAGTTGTGTTCCGAAGAACCCGAGGAGCTTCTTCCAGCCGTCCACCGCCTGCTCCTGACGGTAGTTGGGGCGGTCGTAGTAGAAGAAGCCGTGGCCGGCGCCGTCGTAGCGATGGAACTCGTAGTTCTTGCCGTGCTTTTTGAGCTCGGCCTCGTGCTGGTCCACCTGCTCCGGCGACGGGCTCTTGTCGTCGTTGCCGAAGATGCCCAGGATCGGGCAGGAGAGGTCCGCGGTGTAGTCGATGGGCGCGACCGGCTGCTTCGCGTTGAGGTCGTCCCCGCTCGCCACCACGCGGCCGCCCCAGCACTCCACCACCGCGTCGAAGCCCTGGGAGCGGCAGGCGGTGAGAAAGGCGTGGCGCCCGCCGGAGCAGGTGCCCCAGATGCCGACCTTGCCGTTGTGGTAGGGCATGGAACGCAGATAGCTCATGGCGCCGGCCAAATCACCGACCACCTGGTCGTCGGCCACGCCGCCGTCGGCCCGTATCTTGGCGGCCACGTCTTCGGGCGTGCCGGAGCCGGCCCGGTGATAGAGGTCGGGCGAGATCGTGGCAAAACCGTGGTGCGCCAGCCTGCGGGTCGCTTCACGGTACCACTCGTCCCAGCCCGGTAGATGGTGGATCGCCACCACGCCCGGGAACGGGCCAGCGCCCAGCGGACGCGCGTAGTAGGCGTTGATGGTGTCGCCGTTGTGGCCCTGGATGGTGATGGTCTCGGCCAGCATGCCCTCGTATTGGTCGGTCGTGTACATGGTTCCCTCCTTGAGATTTGTTTCCTTTTCTTTCCTCCAGAACGCCGCGACGGGCTTGTGGGGCGTCTCCTTCCGCTGACAGAACTAATAACAAGGCGCGCGGAAATTCAACCCCGCGTTCTTGACGGGGCGGCGGCGCCTTCAGTAGAGTAGGAGCCGACTCAGCGCAAAGGAGGATCGCTCATGTACGTCTGTCTATCCCCTGGAGGCCAGTTGCTGACCCAAGGCGAAACCGCCTGCGACAATCTGCTGGTGGGTACGGTGGAAGGTGTATTCTCCTTTCACAAAGAGAACGGCTCGTGGGAGCGCGATACCGTGCACCTGCCCGGCAAGCACGCCAGCTCCATCATCTTCGAGCCGGCGACGGAAACGCTCTTCGTCGGCACCTACGGCTGCGAGATATACGCCAGCACCGATCAGGGCCGCACCTGGGAGAAGCGGGACAGCGGCATCGGCGAAAAGGAGATCTATTCCCTGGGCACCCAGATGGTGAACGGAAAGCCCAGGGTCTACGCCGGCACGCAACCCGCGCACCTCTACTACAGCGATGACCTGGGCAGGAGCTGGACCGACCTGCCGGGGCTGCGTCAGGTGCCGGGCGTGGACAAGTGGACTTTTCCCGGACCGCCGCATCAGGCCCACGCCAAGAGCATCACGTTCCATCCCACCGACCCCAACATCATTCACGTGGCGGTGGAGGTGGGCGGCTTCCTGCGCAGCACGGACGGCGGCGAGACCTGGAGCACCATCCCCAACATCAACCCGGACGCCCACCGCGTGTTCGTGCCGTCCAACGATCCGGACAAGCTCTACGGCACGGCGCCCACCACCAACTGCGGCCCGGAGGTCACCGCCGGTTTCTGCGTGAGCGGCGACGGCGGCGCGACCTGGAAGAGCATGACGCCGCGGGACTTCCGTATCGGCTACGTGGACCCGTTTTTCATCCACCCGCAGGATTCCAGGCTGCTGTTCGTGGCCGGCGCCAAGACCGGCCCCGGGACCTGGCGCAAGCTGCATACCGCGGACGCCCGGGTGGCCCGCAGCCGTGACGGCGGCGAGACCTGGGACATCCTGGGCGAGGGCCTGCCCGAGCACATCCGCGCCAACATCGAGGGCATGTGCATGGACGCCTGGAACGGCGGCTACGCCATCTTCGCCGGCACCACCGACGGCGACATTTTCTACAGCGACGACGAGGGCGAACACTGGACCACCATTGCCAAGGGCATCGGCCCGGTGTCCAAGTCGCACCACCACATCAACCTCGCCCTGGAGGGAGACGCCGCGCACCACTAGCGGAGTTGCCCGGGTGAGCCCGCGAGGAGATCGGCAGGGTTTCCCGTAGCCGGCCACGTAGCCGGTTGCGGGAGCCCGCCGGATTTCGCCGGTCGCCGCCACGAAACACCACACCGGCGGGAACCCGCCCTTGTTCATCCTTTCCTACGTCCGGATTGCGTTTCTGAGCCTGACGCTGCTGCTTCATCTGTTGGCGGGCGAAGGTTTCGGGAAGCTCTTGCGGGGTTGGCGCCGCCGCGGGCCTGTCGTGCGTACCCTGGCCATCGCCGCCGGCGGCCGGCGGATGGCCGCCGATCTCTATGCCGTGCCGGATGGACGGCGGCATGCCGGCCTCCTGATCACCCACGGGGTGCTCGAGACCGGCAAGGACGACCCGCGTCTGGTGGCGCTGGCCAATGAGTTGGCCGCCTGCGGGTTCGCCGTCCTGGTGCCCGAGCTCGACGGTCTCAAGTCCCTCCGGCTGGAGATGGAGGAATCCCAGGACGTCGTGGCGGCCTTTCGCTTCCTGCTCTCGATGGAGGAGGTGGACGACACCCGCTCGGGCCTGTTCGGCATCAGCTTTGCCGCGGGTCTCACGCTGAAGGCCGCGGCCGAC
>JAPOQB010000232.1 GCA_026710965.1 Deltaproteobacteria bacterium
AGTCGCGACGGCAGACAGCTCACGGTTCCCGCTTCACGGTGATGTGGAGGTCGGTGATCTTCTTCCGCAGGGTGTTGCGGTTGATGCCGAGCAGTTGAGCGGCGCGGATCTGGTTCCCCCGGGTCGCCTGGAGGGTCAACTCGATGAGGGGCCGTTCCACGCGCGCCATGACCGCGGAATGGAGGTTCTCCACCTGGACCCCACGAGTGCGCCGGAAGTAGTCCTCGAGCTTGCCCCGGATGATCTCCTCCAGTGACAGGGTGTCGTAGTCGTTCGACACAGGCTCCGGCGGGCTCGACAGCACGAAGTCCCTTGCCGACAGGATCGGTCCCGGGGACAGCACCGCGGCGCGGATGAGCACGTTCTCGAGCTCCCGCACGTTGCCGGGCCAGTCGTATTGCTGGAGCTCCTTGAGCGCGTCCGGCGACACTCCCGACACCCGTGTCCCCATGTCACTGTTGACCTTGGCGATGAAGTACTCGATCAGCGCGGGCAGATCGGTGCGCCGGTCCCTCAAGGGCGGGATCTCGAGGGGTATGACATTGAGGCGAAAGTAGAGGTCATCCCGGAAACGGCTCTCGTGCACCGCCTTCTCCAGGTCCTGGTTGGTGGCGGCCAGAAGCCGGGCGTCCGACTGGAGCGTTTCCTTGCCACCCACCCGCCGGTAGGATCCGTCCTGCAGCACGCGTAGCAGTTTGGTCTGCAGCTCCAGCGGAAGCTCGCCGATCTCGTCCAGGAACAGGGTCCCGCCCTGGGCCTGCTCGAAGGTCCCCAGGTGCCGTTCCAGGGCGCCGGTGAAGGCCCCCTTTTCGTGGCCGAACAGCTCGGATTCCAGCAGGTCCCTCGGAATCGCCGCGCAGTTCAACGGCACGAAGGGTTTCTCCCAGCGGGCGGAGTTGTAGTGCAGGGTCTTTGCCACCAACTCCTTGCCGGTTCCGCTCTCCCCGTGGATCAGGATGGTGGTGTCGGTGCCGGCAACCTGTCCGATGGTCTTGAAGACCTGCTGCATGGCGGCGCTGGTGCCGATCATGTCGACGCCGGGCTCGTATTTCTTCTTGACCTCTTTCTTGAGGTCGCTGAGCTGCCGGATGAGCCGGCGCCGGTCCAGCGCCCGCTCCACCACCACCATCAACACGTCGAGGTCGAAGGGTTTGGTAAGATAGTCGAAAGCCCCGGCCTTCATGGCGTCGATGGCGTTGCGCATGGTGTTCTGCGCGGTCATGACGATGAACGGCGTCTGAACACCGCGTTTTTTGGCCAGGTCGAGAAGGGCCAGTCCCTCGATATCCGGTAGCTGGATGTCGAGCAGGACGGCGTCGAATGCGGACTCGTCCAGGAGCTGCCGCGCCTCCGCGCCCGTGACGGTGCCGGCCACCCAGTATCCCTGGCCCTCCAGCGCCTTCCGGAGCACGCGGCTCAGGGACTCGTCGTCTTCCACCAGTAGGATACGGCCCTGCTCCATGGCTAGACTTGTTGGGCGGGCAGCGAGACCTTGAACACCGATCCCTCGCCCAGTTGGCTTTCCACTCCCAGCCGGCCCCCGTGTTCCTTGACGGTGCGGTCGCAGATGGCCAGCCCCAGACCGGTCCCGCGCCGCTTCCGGGTAAAGAACGGCGCGAAGATGTCCGGCAGGTCGTCCTCGTCAATGCCCATGCCGTCGTCGCGGAAATCCACGCTGACGAACTTGGTGGCGCCGGAGTGCCCGGAGCGCAGCGAGAAATCCGTTTCGATGCGGGTGGTCACGGTCACGCAGGTAGCCTCGGCCTGCAGCGCGTTCTCCGCCAGGTTGAGAAAGACCTGGATCAGCCGGCTCCGGTCGCCCATGATCATGGGCAGGCTGGGGTCGAAGAACCGCTGGATGCGCACGTTGGCGGCGGCCGCCGTATGGCCCTCCAGCCCCAGCACGTGCTCCAGCACCTCGTGGACGTTCAACGGCTCCACCTGGAGCCCCGTCGGACGCGCCAGGTCCAGGAGCTGGTCCAACAGTTGATTGACCCGGTCCACCTCCCGGATCATGATGTCGGTGTTTTCCAGCAGCGACGGGTCGTCGGCCACCTCGGCGCGGATCAGTTGGGCCGCCCCCTTGATACCACCCAGAGGGTTCTTGATCTCGTGGGCCAGGGCGGCCGCCAGCTTGCCCAGCAGGGCCAACCGGTCCGAACGCCTCAGGTCTTCCTCCATGGCCTGTCTCAGGGTGCGGTCGCGCAGGAGCAACACGCTGCCGGCGACCCGGCCGTCATGTTCCCGAAGAGGCGAGACCAGGGCGCTCACGGGGACGCTCTTTCCGCGCGGCTTGAAGAATTTGTTCTCCGCCCGGCTGGTGCTCTCGTTTGGCCCCAGGCTGTTGTCGATCATGTCCAGCAACCACCCGTTGGCGCGAAAGAGGTCGTCGGAGGTCCGTGTCAGCAGTCTTCGGGCGGACAGCCCGGTGAGAATCTCGGCCGCCTGGTTGGCGAAAGACACGCCGCGCGAGCGATCCACCACCATCACGGCATCCTCCAGGCTGGTGAGAATGTCCTGCCAGGAGACTGCCGCCGGAACGTCGCCTGCGTGCGGTTGGGTTGCCATGGGCTGCGGGTTCGACATGGGTCGTTACAGACACCGGATGATAACCGGTGTAGGAGCGGGTTTCAAACCCGCCCGTGCCCGTGCCGTGTCCCGGCTTCAGCTTGCATTACGCGGCATCTATGTGTAAAAGGATAGGCATCGGTGGGCGCCTTGCCCGCTTTTTTATTTGAGGTGCGGATGGCGGCAAGCGAGACAGTGGACCGCCTCTGGGAGATCGTGGATCCGTTGGCCGCGGACGAAGGTCTGGAGGTGGTGGATATCGAGCTCCGGCACGAAGGGAGATCGGGTCGTGTCCTGCGCGTCTACCTGGACAAGTTCGAGAAGCAGGACGAAACCGAGGTCCCGGGGATCGACGAGCTCAGCCGGGTCAGCCGGGAGTTGAGCGACATCCTGGACGTCTACGACATCGTCGCGGGTGCCTATACCCTGGAGGTCTCGTCTCCCGGGATCAACCGTCCGCTCAGGAAACCGGAGCATTTCGCCCGGTTCGTCGGACAAAGGGTCCGGGTCCATACCGGTGAGATGATCGGCGGCCGGAAGAAGTTTCTGGGACCGCTTCACGACACCGCCGGAGAGGGTGTCGTGGTGCTGCAGGACGGGCGGGAAGTGTTCATCCCTTTCGGCCTTATCGTCAAGGCCAATGTCGAGTACGAGTGGGCTTCACCCTGATGCCGGGGTGGGGAGGGAAAGATGCAGCAGGATCTTAATCGAGTCATCGAGCAGGTGACCAAGGAAAAGGGTATCGACAAGGAGATCCTGGTCGAGGCCATCGAGTCCGCCATGGTGTCCGCGGCCAAGAAGACATTCGGCGCGGAGCGGAGTTTCGAGGCGCAGTACAATCCCGATATCGGGGAGATCGAGCTGTTCGAGCCCAGGGTGGTGGTGGACGACGTCGCGGATCCCGAAACCGAGATCGAGCTGGAGGAGGCCCGGGAAACGCTGGACCCGGACGTGGAGCTGGGCGATGAGTTGCTGATGAAGATCGACTCCGCGGTGTTCGGCCGGATCGCGGCGCAGGCGGCCAAGCAGAACATCGTACAGCGTGTGCGGGACGTCGAGCGCGAGATCATCTTCGACGAGTTCAAGGATCGCCAGGGTGAGCTGGTCCACGGCATCGTGCAACGTTTCGAGAAGAACAACATCATCGTGAACCTGGGCAGGACCAATGCGATCCTGCCGGAAAAGGAACAGGTGCCGCGGGAACGGTACCGGCAGGGTGACCGCATCCGGGCGTACATCGTCAGCGTCGAGATGACCAGCCGCGGCCCCCAGATCGTATTGTCGCGGACCCATCCGGGCATGCTGATCAAGCTGTTCGAGCAGGAGGTCCCCGAGATCTACGAAGGCATCGTCGAGGTCAAGGGAGCGGCCCGGGAGCCGGGCGGCCGGGCCAAGATCGCCGTCACCTCCAACGATTCCGACGTGGACCCCGTGGGCGCCTGCGTGGGCATGAAGGGGACCCGGGTGCAGTCGGTGGTGCAGGAGTTGCGGGGAGAGAAGATCGACATTGTCCACTGGATTTCGGAGCAGGCCGAATATGTCTGCCGCGCGCTGGCCC
>JAPOQB010000262.1 GCA_026710965.1 Deltaproteobacteria bacterium
AAAGGAAGCCGAACGGCGTCAAGCGCTTGTCTCACGCGGCGCCGAGGACGGCACGCAGCCCCTCTTCCAGCGACCCATGGCGAAAGACATACCCGGAATCCAGCAGGCTGGCCGGCTTCACCCGGGTGCTTCCCAGCAGCAGCGCGTCCGCCATCTCGCCGAACACCACGCGTGCGACGAAAGCGGGAAGGGGAAACAGGGTGGGACGCCGCAACGCCCGGCCCAGTGCCTTGGTGAATTCGCGGTTGGTCACGGGCGCGGGCGCTACCACGTTCACCGGCCCGGCCGCGGTTTCCGTGACCAGGAGATGAGCCAGGGCCGCCACGGTGTCCTCCAGGGTGATCCAGCTCATGTACTGCCGTCCGCTCCCGACGATGCCGCCCGCGCCCAGCTTGAAGGGGGTCAGCATCTTGGCCAGGGCGCCGCCATCCCGGCTGAGCACGACCCCCAGCCGCGCATGAACGACACGGATACCCTTCCCCGCCGCCGCTTCGGTGGCCGCCTCCCACTCGCGGCACACCTCGGTGAGGAAGCCGGTGCCCGCAGGACTTTCCTCGCCGAGCTCCTTGTCGCCACGGTCGCCATAGAAACCGATGGCCGAGGCCGATACCAGCACCCGGGGCGGACGCTCGAGACCCGCGAGCGTCTCGGCCAGCAAACGCGTGCCGCGCACGCGGCTGTCCTTGATGCGACGCTTCCTCGCCGCGTTCCAGCGCCCGGCGGCGATGTTCTCGCCGGCCAGGTGAATCACCCCGTCGAAGCCTTCCAGCGCCGCGGCGTCGAGCACCCCGGCGTCCGGGTCCCAGCGGATGTCACCGGGACCCGGCGTGGACCGCCCCAGCCGCGCCACCTCATGCCCGCCACCCGCAAGGAGCGGTACCAACGCGCTACCCACCAGCCCCGACGCCCCGGTCACGAGTATCTTCATCCGCGCGCCCCCCTTCGTTCACCGCGATGCCATCGGCCGCCTCTCCCCGCCCCTGGATTCCCGCTTCCGCGGCAATGACGGGTTCGCGCCACACTACGATTGTTGTACCAATGACGGTTGCGGGGCCTGACTACCATTGAGCACCAGTGACGGTTTCTACGGGTCGTTGCATGCCTTGCCTGGTTGCGAACCAACGAGGGTTTTTCAGCCGTCTCTTTCTATAATAGCACCTCCGGCCCGTTTGCCGACCCGCCCACCCTGTTCACGCATGCGTGGCGGCCGCGCGCTGTTTGACTTAACTGCCGAGTCTCCTTAAATCTTTCGTTAGCGAGGCTGTGGAAGGCGACCCCTCCCCTGCGTATCCATCCTCCGGAACCATGCTGGAATCACTGCTGAAAAACGTGGAAGAGCGCTCCGGTTACTTCGGCGCCTACGGCGGCGCGTTCACGCCGGAGATCCTGCGCACGACCCTGGACGAGCTCATCGTGGCCTTCGAGGAGGCGCGCAAGGACCCGTCGTTCTGGGAGGAGTTCCGGGCGGTGATGCAGTCCTACTCGTGCCGGCCGACCCCCATCACGCCTCTCCGGAACCTGAGCGAGACCCTGGGCGGCCCGCGGATCTACATGAAGCGGGAAGATCTCAACCAGACCGGCTCCCACAAGATCAACAACGTCATGGGCCAGGGGCTGCTGGTGGCGCGGATGGGCAAGAAACGGGTCATCGCCGAGACCGGCGCCGGACAGCACGGCGTCGCCACCGCCACCATGGCCGCCCGGCTGGGGCTGGAGTGTACGATCTACATGGGCGCGGTGGACGTGGAACGGCAGCGCCCCAACGTCTTCTGGATGGAGCAACTCGGGGCCAAGGTGGTCTCGGTGGAGGACGGCTCGGCCACCCTCAAGGACGCCATCAACCAGTGCCTGCGGGACTGGGCGTTCTCCATGGACGACACCCACTACGTGCTGGGCACCGCGTGCGGGCCGCACCCGTTCCCGCAGATGGTCGCCTGGTTCCAGCAGATCATCGGGCAGGAGTGCCGCGAGCAGATGCTCGCCGGCACCGGCCGGCTGCCGGACCGGGTTTACTGTTGCGTCGGCGGCGGCTCCAACGCCACCGGCACGTTTCTGGGCTTTCTCGATGACGCCGAGGTGGAGCTGGTGGGCATCGAGGCCGGCGGCGAAGGGCTCGAAACGGGCCGGCACGCCGCGCGGCTGGCCGGCGCCGACGGCAGCCCCGGCGTGGCCCAGGGGTACAAGACCTACTTTCTCCAGGACGAAGAAGGCCAGATGCGCCATACCCATTCCGTGGCCGCCGGGCTGGACTACATCGGGGTGAGCCCGATCCTGGCCTGCCTGCGGGAGAGCGGGCGGGCGCGCTTCGAGGCGGCCACCGACGCCGAAGTGCTGGAGGCGTTCCAGACGCTGCTGCGCCGGGAAGGCATCATCGCCGCGCTGGAAAGCGCCCACGCCGTGGCCGGCGCCATCCGGGAGGCGCCGGGCATGAAACGGGACCAGAACGTCCTGATCACCCTTTCCGGCCGCGGCGACAAGGACATCTTCACCATCGCCGAGGCGTTGAATGACCCAGGCTGGCAGCGGTTCCTGGAACGGAAAGCCGGCCGTTGAATCTCCGCACCTACATAGAAGGCCGTCTCGGCTCGCGGAAAATCCTGCTGATGACCCACGTCATCGTGGGTTATCCGTCGCTCGACGCAAACTGGCGTATGCTCGAGCAGATGGAGCGGGCGGACGTGGACCTGGTGGAGTTGCAGATGCCCTTCAGCGAGCCCATCGCCGACGGGCCGGTGTTTGCCCGGGCCAACCAGGAAGCCCTCAAGCAGGGCCTTTCCACCGACCAGTACTTCGACTTCATGACCCGGGCCACCGAGCGGTTCGGCTTCCCCCACCTGATGATGGGGTACTACAACACCGTGTTCCGGCTCACCCACCGCACCTTCTGCGAGCGGCTGAGCCGCTCGGGTGGCGCGGGGTTCATCGTCCCGGACCTTCCCATCGAGGAGTATCACGACCTCGCTCCGTTGAGCGAGACGCACGGGCTGACGCCCATCGCACTGTTCACTCCCACCAACACCGATGCGCGCTTGGCCGAGATCGGGAGTCACGGACGGGGGTTCGTCTACGGCGTGGCTCGGCGCGGGGTCACTGGGAAGCCCACGGACCTGAAGGCCGGCATCGATGCGCTGGTGGCGCGCTACCGGGCAGCCGCCGACGTGCCCCTGGCCCTGGGTTTTGGGATCGGCGGTGGCGACGACGTGAGGCAGCTTCACGGAAGCTGCGAGATCGCCATCGTGGGGTCGGCGTTGCTGGAACACTGGGAGAACGGGGGCGAAGGAGAGTACGCGGATTTTCTTCAGGAGCTTCAGAAGGCGCGGTTCTGAGCGGCTTTGAATTGTTGGGGTGGCG
Source organism: Deltaproteobacteria bacterium (assembly GCA_026710965.1). Classification (GTDB taxonomy): domain Bacteria; phylum Desulfobacterota; class Binatia; order UBA9968; family JAJDTQ01; genus JAJDTQ01. The sequence continues at coordinate 3,352 of JAPOQB010000262.1, forward strand.
TCCTTCGAAATGGCGCCCTTCGACTTCGCTTCGCTACGCTCAGGACGAACGGTGGGGGGGGTCGGTTGTCGGCATGTTTGGGGGGTCGGTTGTCGGCACGGTTGAGAGTCCGTTCTCCGGTCGGTTGGGGGTCGGTTGTCGGCGCGGTTGGGAGTCCGTTCTCCGGTCGGTTGGAGGTCGGTTGTCGGCGCGGTTGGGGAGTCCGTTGTCGGGTCGGTTGTGGAAACAGTGGTGGGGTCGGTGCGGGAATGGTTGAGGGGTCGGTGCGGGAACCATTTCCCGGTTCGTTTTCTTCTACGAGGACACCGAGAGTATGAAAGCGATCTTTATTCCTGAAACCGGCGGACCGGAGGTTCTGACCTACGGCGACGTTCCGGAGCCCGAGATCGGCGCGGGCGACCTGCTGGTGCGCGTGAAGGCGGCGGCGCTCAACCGCCGGGACCTGTTCGCCCGGGAGGGAAGCCACGGGGTCAAGCCGCCGCTGCCTCACGTTCCGGGCATGGAAGTGGCGGGCGAGGTGGTGGAGGCCGGGCCGGACACCACCGGCTTCAAGGCCGGCGACCGGGTGCTGGGGCGCTGCCGGGGCGGCGGCTACGCCGAGCTTGCGCGGATGGAAGCCGCCGACATGTACGTTTTCCCGGAATGGATGTCGTTCGAGGAGGCGGCCTGCATCGCCGTGCCCTTCGGCACGGCATGGCGCATGCTGGTGGTCCGAGCGAAGCTGCAGGCAGGCGAGGACCTGCTGGTGATGGCCGCCGGCAGCGGCATCGGCAGCGGCGCCATCCAGATCGGCAAGCTCCTGGGGGCGCGGGTGATCACCACCGCGAGCTCCCAGTGGAAGCTTGACAAGGCCGCCGAACTGGGCGCCGACGCGGGCATCAACTACAAGGACTTCCCGGAGTTCAGTCAGAAAGTCAAAGAGCTCACCGGCGGCGAAGGCGTGAACGTGATCTTCGAACACGTGGGCGCGCCGGTGTGGCGCGAGTGCTTCGCCAGCCTCCGGCGCGGCGGCCGCTTCATCAACTCCGGCGTCACGGCCGGCCACCGGGTGGAGTTTCATCTGGGCCAGCTCTGGACTCGCGAGTTGACCATCATGGGCACCACCATGCGGCCGCGAGAGGACATGCCCGAAGTCATGAAGCTCGTCCACGAACGAAGGCTCCACGGCGTCGTCTCCGAGGTGCTGCCGCTCAGCGAGGCCGCCCGCGCCCACGAGCTCATGGAACGGAGCGAGTTCTTCGGCAAGATCGTGCTGGTGCCCTGACCGGCGCCCTTCGACTTCGCTTCGCGAAGCCTGTCCTGAGCTTGTCGAAGGGCTCAGGACGAACGTTTAAGGAACCTCTGATCAATTGCCGCCGAGCAAGATAGCGCCCTTCGACTTCGCTCGCCTACGGCTCGCTACGCTCAGGGCGAACGGGAAGAGAGTCAAAGAAGGTCCGTCCTGAGCGTAGCGAGACGCGGCGAGCGAAGTCAAAGCACGAACGGGAAGAGAGTCCCAAGCCATTCGTCCTGAGCGTAGCGAGCCGTAGGCGAGCGAAGTCAAAGCGCGAACGGGAAGAAAGTCCCAAGCCGTTCGTCCTGAGCGTAGCGAGCCGTAGGCGAGCGAAGTCAAAGCGCGAACGGGGAAGAGAGTCCCAAGCCGTTCGTCCTGAGCGTAGCGAGCCGTAGGCGAGCGAAGTCGAAGGGCGACCACTCACTTCGCAGGGAGTTCAACAACCTGCTAGAAAGGTGCGCGAATCATGCGGTTCGGCGTCGTGGGCACAGGCGGGGTCGGGGGTTACTTCGGCGGGTTGCTGGCCCGGGCGGGGCTGCCGGTGTGCTTCATCGCCCGGGGACCTCATCTCGAGGCCATGAAGACGCACGGCCTTGCCGTGGAGTCCGTGGAGCCGGGCAGTTTCCAGGTCCAAGACGCGCTGTTTACCGACGACCCGGCCGAGGCCGGAACGTGCGACGTCGTCCTCTACTGCGTCAAAACCCCTTCCAACGACACCGCGATACCCTTCATACGGCCGATGGTGGGCCCCGATTCGCTGGTCATCTCGCTCCAGAACGGCGTGGACAACGGCGAGTTGCTGGCCCGCGAGTACGGCGAGCACCGGGTCATGGAGGGCGCCGCCTACGTCTTCAGCACGATCGCGGGGCCGGGGAGAATCCACCAGACCGGCGGGCCGCGGCGGATCGTGTTCGGCCGCCCGGGCGGCGGAGGCAGTCCGAGGGGCGAGGAGATCGTGGGCACGATGCAACAAGCAGGGGTCACCGCGCACGTCTCCTCCGACATCCGTATCGAGCTGTGGAAC
>JAPOQB010000241.1 GCA_026710965.1 Deltaproteobacteria bacterium
AAACCCCTGCACGACCCGTACTACGAGCCCCTGTGGAATACCCTGGAGGAGTTGGCCGTTCCCATCGGGTTCCACGAAGCCACCACTTCCCGCGCGGCCCAGGCCGGCGAGCAGTTCGAGCCCAACTTCGGCCTGAGGCGCGTCTATTCCCAGCCCTTGGAGCAGATGATGGGGCTCGGGAGCTTTGTAGGCGGTGGCGTGCTCGCGCGTCATCCCAGGCTCCGGGTGGCATTCCTGGAAGCCAACTGCTCGTGGCTGCCGTGGCTTCTCTGGCGCTTCGACGAGGGTTACGAGCGGGAGGGCGACGTCTACATGCCCGATCTGGACCGGAAACCCAGCGACTACTTCAAGGACCAATGCTGGATTTCCATCGAGCCGGACGAGACCCCGGCGCGGTTCACCATCGAGGAGTTCGGCTGCGACCAGTTGGTCTTTTCCACCGACTATCCCCACGGCGACTCCAAGTATCCCCATGCCGTGGAGGGATTCCTGGAACTTGATCTGTCCGATGAGGCAAAGCGCAAGATCCTGTGGGACAACTGTGCGCGGTTTTATGGTTTTGACTAGAATTAACCAGGCACCACACTAGGGTTCTAGCTCACATTTATCCGATCCGAAGGAGGGCGCGATGGCGAGACCCCAAGAGGCGGCACAACCGGAATACATCCGGGGCGTGGTCAATTACCTCGAAAGAGACACCGAGGCCCCCGCGAGCTATGGCGGCATGAGCCAGAAGGAGGCCGACCGCAAGCGCAGGGGCAACTACGAGAGCCACACGGTCACGATCCACAACGCGAGGCTCCTGACGGACCAGCTCTCGCTGGAGCGCCAGGGTTTCGTGCTGGTGCGGCACGACACCCGGATGAAGGACTTCTATGACGAGGACGAGGTACGCACCCTCTACTACAAGGAGACCGAGGAGTTGGTGAAGCGTACCTCCGGGGCCAGGCGCGTGGTGGTGTTCGACCACACGCTGCGTTCGGGCGACGAGGCCACGCGGGAGGCGAAACAGGTGGGCGGTCCGGTGCGCGGCGCCCACAACGACTACACGGACTGGTCGGGACCGCAGCGGGTGCGCGACATCCTGCCGGACGAGGCAGACGAACTGCTCAAGGGCCGGTTCGGCGTGATACAGACCTGGCGGCCCATCAACCGCCCGGTGATACGGGATCCCCTGGCCATCTGCGACGCGCTCAGCACCGGCATGGAAGGCGCCATTCCCACCGCGCGCATCTACCCCGACCGGCGCGGCGAGACGCTCCACTACACCTTCAATCCCAACCATTACTGGTACTACTTCCCGCACATGGAACGGAACGAGGCGGTGGTGTTCAAGACCTTCGAGTCCGAGAAGGACGGGCGTGCCCGCTGGACCCTGCACTGCGCTTTCGACGATCCCGACACGCCGCCCGATGCACCGGCCCGGGAAAGCATCGAGATGCGCACGCTGGCTTTCTTTTAGGGATATCTCTCGCGTCCGGCGCCCTTGACTTAGCGTCCTTCGACTTCGCTTCGCTACGCTCAGGACGAACGGTCGTGGGGAATCGAGCCGTTCGGCTCAGCATGAACGGCTCTGAGGAAATCGAGCCGTTCGTCCTGAGCCCTTCGACAAGGCTCAGGACAGGCTTCGCGAAGCGAAGTCGAAGGACGACAAATCAAATTTCGACAGACTCCCAGGAGGCATCCATGAGCAACTTCGACGTGGTCGACACCACGATAGACGCGGTCCACAAGGCGTATGCGGCGGGGCAGCTTACCCCACGAGACCTGGTACAGGCCTACATCGACCGGATCGAGGCCTATGACAAGAAGGGACCGGCCCTCAACTGCATCATCACGGTCAATCCCAACGCGCTGGAGGAGGCCGACCGGCTCG
>JAPOQB010000478.1 GCA_026710965.1 Deltaproteobacteria bacterium
CCCTCTCCGTTCCGCTCGAAGCCCTGAAGCAGTTCCGCCAGTTGGACAGCCGCTGTCCCGGCCATCCGGAGTACCGCTGGACCTCGGGGGTGGAGACCACCACCGGGCCCCTGGGGCAGGGTGTGGCCACCAGCGTGGGCATGGCCATGGCCGGAAGCTGGATGGCGAGCCGCTACAACCAGCCCGGTTTCGACGACCTCATCGACTTCGACGTGTACGCCCTTTGCGGCGACGGCTGCATGATGGAAGGCGTGACCAACGAGGCGGCGTCGCTGGCCGGGCACCTGAGGCTGTCCAAGCTGTGCTGGATCTACGACAACAACCGCATCACCATCGAGGGCCATACCGGGCTGGCCTTCTCCGACGACGTCGCCACCCGTTTCCTGGGCTACGGATGGAACGTGGTCCGGGTGGGCGACGCCAACGACCTGGAGATGCTGGAGCGCGCGTTCCTCACGTTCCAGGACACCACGGACCGGCCGACCCTGGTGATCGTGGACAGCCACATCGGCTACGGTTCGCCCAACAAGCAGGACACCAGCGGCGCCCACGGCGAGCCGCTGGGGGCGGAGGAAGTCAAGCTCACCAAGCAGCGCTACGGCTGGCCGGAGGACGCGCGGTTCCACGTCCCCGACGGCGTCCGGGAACATTTCCGGGAGGGTATGGGCAAGAGCGGCAGGTCCCTGCGCGACGCGTGGTTCAAGCGCCTCGAGGACTATCGGACCCGGTACCCGGAACTGGCGGACGAGCTGTACCGGACGCAGCACCGCCAGCTTCCCGAGGGATGGGACCGGGGCCTGCCGGATTTCCCCGCGGACGCCAAGGGCGTGTCCGGGCGCGACGCCTCGGGCACGGTGCTGAACGTGCTGGCGCGGAACGTTCCCTGGCTTATGGGGGGCGCCGCCGATCTTGCACCGTCCACCAAGACCCGCTTGACATTCGAAGGCGCCGGAGATTTCTCGGCCGAGAACCCCGCCGGGCGCAACCTGCATTTCGGCGTCCGGGAGCACGCCATGGCGTCGATCCTGAACGGCATGGCCCTGGTGAAGGTGCGCGCCTACGGCTCGGGTTTTCTGATCTTCAGCGACTACGCCCGGGGCGCCATCCGTCTGAGCGCGCTCATGGAGCTGCCGGTGGTCCACATCTTTACCCATGACTCCATCGGCGTGGGGGAGGACGGGCCGACGCACCAGCCGGTGGAGCACCTCGCCTCGCTCCGGGCGGTGCCGGGCCTGTTGGTGATCCGGCCGGGGGACGCCAACGAGGTCACCGCGGCCTGGAAGGTCATCATGGAGTTGCACCACGAACCGGCTGTGCTGGTGTTGACGCGGCAGGCGCTGCCGACCCTGGACCGCGGCCGATACGCCTCGGCCGACGGCGTTGCCCGGGGCGGCTACGTGCTGGCCGACGCGCAGGACGGCAAGCCCGAGGTGCTGCTGCTGGCCACCGGCAGCGAGGTTTCGTTGTGCGTGGAGGCCTACGAGGCGCTGACGGCCGAGGGCATCAAGGCCCGGGTGGTGAGCATCCCGTGCTGGGAGCTGTTCGATGACCAGGAGGAGAGCTACCGGAACAGCGTGATCCCTCCCGACGTCACCGCGCGGGTTTCGGTGGAGCAGGGATCGGTGTTCGGCTGGACCAAGTACACCGGCATCACCGGACACCAGATCGGTATGCGATCTTTCGGGGCATCGGCGCCGCTGAAGGACCTGCAGAAGAAATTCGGCTTCACCGCGGACGACGTGGTCGCCGCGGCCAAGGACCAGATCACCCGGTAGCGCCCGCCCTGGGAGAGTCGCGCGCGGTGGAGCGATGGCGGCGCGCAGGTTCGGCGAGCCTGGAGGAAACATGAACCCATTGAAAGACTTGAACGAGTTCGGGCAATCCGTCTGGTTGGACTTCATCCAGCGGAAGCTTCTCACCGGCGGCGAGTTGAAGCGTCTGGTGGAAGAGGACGGACTCAAGGGAGTCACGTCCAACCCGGCCATCTTCGAGAAGGCCATTGCCGACAGCGACGACTACGACGACGTCATCGCGCGGATGGGCGGCGACGGATCGGCGGCTCCCAAGGACGTGTACGAAGCCATCGCCACCCGCGACATCCAGGACGCCGCGGACGTGTTGCGGCCGGTTTACGACGAGACCGGGCGCCGTGACGGCTACGTCAGCCTGGAAGTGTCGCCTTACCTGGCTCACGATACCGAGGGGACCGTGGCGGAGGCGCGACGGCTTTGGAGCACGGTTTCGCGGGACAACCTGCTGATCAAGGTGCCCGGTACGCCGGAGGGAGTACCGGCCATCGAGCAGTTGATCGGCGAGGGCATCAGCGTCAACGTGACGCTGCTGTTCGCGCGGGAAGCCTACGAGCAGGTGGCCCAGGCCTACATCCGCGGTTTGGCCAAGGCGGCCGCCGACGGATTGGACGTGGGCCGCATCGCCAGCGTCGCCAGCTTTTTCATCTCCCGCATCGACAGCCTGGTGGACGGTACCCTCGAGAAACGGCTCGAGACCGCGGATGAGGCGCAAAAGGAACGCCTGCGGGCACTCATGGGCAAGGTCGCCATTGCCAACGCCAAGCTCACCTACAAGCGGTACAAGGAGATCATGCAGGGCGAGGGGTGGCAGGCGCTGGCCGGCAAGGGCGCCCGGCCGCAGCGGCTCCTGTGGGCCAGCACCAGCACCAAGAACCCGGATTATCCCGATGTGCTGTATGTCGACGAGCTCATCGGCGAGGACACGGTGAACACCATCCCTCCGGCGACCCTGGACGCGTTCCGCGATCACGGAAAGATTCGCAAGAGCCTGGAGGAAGACGTCGATGACGCGGCCGCGACCATGGACGGCCTGGAGCGCGCGGGCGTGTCGATGAAGGAAATCACCGACAAGCTGCTGGAGGACGGGGTCCGGCTCTTTTCCGAGGCCTTCGACAAGCTGCTCGCGGCCGTGGAGGAGGAGTGCCGGAAGGCGGCGGATCATGGGCAAGCGCGTTAAGATTCTTCCTTCCATCCTCTCCGCGGATTTCTGCATTCTCGGACAACAGATCGCCGAGGTGGACGAGGCCGGAGCGGATGCCATCCACGTGGACGTCATGGACGGCCGCTTCGTGCCGAACATCACCATCGGCCCGTTGTTGGTGGAGGCTGCCCGGCGCAGTACGCGCCTCGCCCTTGACGTTCACCTGATGATCGTCGAGCCGGAGCGTTACCTGGAGGACTTTGCCAAGGCGGGGGCCGACACGCTTCTGGTCCACCAGGAAGCCTGCCCGCACCTCCATCGTACGGTGCAACAGATCAAGTCGCTGGGCAGCAAGGCCGGGGTGGTGCTCAATCCCGCGACTCCGTTGGCTACCCTCGATGAGATCCTGCCCGATCTCGACCAGATCCTCATCATGAGCGTGAATCCCGGCTTCGGTGGCCAAAGCTTCATCGACAGCAGCGTGGAGAAGGTGCGCCGGCTCAAGCGGATGCTTGACGAACGCGGTCTGGAAACGCCCATCGAGATTGACGGCGGCATCGGTCCGGACAACGCCGCCGGCGTCGTGGCCGCCGGCGCCACGTTGCTGGTAGCGGGTTCTTCGGTCTACAAGGCGCCGGGCGGCGCCGCCGAAGGGGTCCGGCAACTTCGGGCCAGCATTCCTTCCACGCCATGACGCGTTACACCACCTGACCTTCCCAACCTACCGCATGGGCAGGGTCACGTCGTGCCGTCGCGTCGTTCCCGGGCTCACCACCACCCGCCGCGATACCTCATCCAGTCGCTCGTGCCAGAACCGCACATCGTAGGTTCCCGGCGGGATCCCGTCGATGGCGTAGCGGCCACGGGAGCCGGTCACCGCGAAGAACCGGTTCGGCGCCACCACGATGTAGGCGCTCATCCAGGCGTGGTGCAGCTCGCAGATGATCCTTATGAGGCCGGGCTGCCGGAGTGTCCTCGTCACCCGGCGCCAGCGGGGGATCCCGTCGTTGAACAGGGTCCGGGGACCGATTCGGGCGTGAGCGTCGTGGAGGATGACGTCGCTGTTCAAGAGCAGCAGGTTGCTGCCCACGGGGGCGGCCTGGACGTGGGGCGCGAACCGGCAGCCGATGTTGTCGAGTTGGATGTTCCGGGGTCGCCCCGTCTGCCTGTCGAGACCCGGGCCGCGCAGGGTGACCACAACGTTCTTGAGCGCACCGTCGGAGGCCGCCACCAGGCTTTGGTCGGGCACCATGGAGCCGCAGAAGGCCTGCTCCTTGTGGACTCGCAAGACGCCGGGAGGCGGCGGCGGGCCGGCCAGGCGTACCGTCCCGGCAAGGGTTCCGGTCTGGTGGGAAGGGGGGCGCGATGCGGCGAGACGGTCGCCGGGCTGTCCCGCGGCGGGGCCGGCCACGAGCGACAGAGCGGCCAGCATCAGCGCCGCCGCCACGAGCGTCCGGCGAGGCTTCGGATCGATCCCCGGCCGCCGCGGTGCCGGCTTCGGAAAAACAAAATCGGGAAGGCCCTTGTGGACCTTCCCGACTCGGATGAAGTTGGTTGCCGTGTTCATGTTTCCGGGCAGTCCTGGGGGAGGGCCGTCCCGGAGCGGCGCAAGCGCCGGCGGTTCTAGTGAGCCGACTCCTGAACCTCCAGGTTCACCAGTTCGGTGGCTGCCTGGTCCTCCGCCAGCATGCCCCAGCTCTTGATCCAGGCGGCGGTGCGCTCCAGCTCGTCGGCGGGGATCGGCGCCGGGTCCACCACCACGATGCGGCTCTCGCGCAGCTCGTCAGCCCTCAGGGCGGCGATCTCCGGGTCGTCGCTGTGGTAGTCGATGAAGTACTGCATGTACTTCGTCTTGTCGGCGTTTACGCGGCGGACGGCCTCGCGCACGGCGCGATTGAACATCCCGTAGGTCTCCGCGTCGACGTTGTCGGAGGCGACCTCGGTGCCGTGGAGGGAAGCGGAGACGACGATGCGGCAACCCTTCTTCTCGGCCAGCGTGAGGTAGGGCTCGGTCAGCGGCGTGGCTTCGATCTCCCCCGACATCACCGACTCGAGACGGTGCCGGGAACCGCGCGGCGCTTGGCAGAGCTTGATCGCGTCACGGGTAAGGAAGCCCTCAAGCATGTGGAGCGTCAGGTAGTGGGTGCCGAAAAAGAACGGCACGCCGACCAGCCGGTTGGCGAGCTGCTGAGCGGTGTAGACCGGCGAATCGGGCCGTACCACGAGTCCGGCGTAGGCGATGATGGAACGCCGGCCGATCTGGCGGCCGGTGTCGACGCTGGAATCCTGCACCCGACAGTAGTTGCCCCATTCACAGGCGTTGTACATGTCGGCCTTGCCCTGCTCGAAGAGCATGCCGTGACTCGCATGGGGATTCGCGTCCTTGGGATCGATGACGTCGGTGTGGGTGTCCTTGTCCCCGGTCCCCCGGTCGGCGAATTCGATGGTCAGCCCTTCCTTCTCGAACAGGCCCTCTTTGTAGGCGACCAGCTCACACAAGCCTTGAAACGGCGCGGTGCTCTCTAGAACCAGCTTTTTCATCGTGCTCTCCTTTTTGATGTATTTGCGTGTTGACCGGGCCGCGACAGAAGGCCGCCCTTTGACGAATTGACTACCATAAAGCCCGCTCGAAATGCAACGGCCGTCCGGGTTCTGTCATGCCCGGACAAGACCGTGTTCGGGCGCGCCGCAGGGCTGCCCGAGATCCGGATCTTGTGCCCGCGCCGGGCTTCGTGCCACACTGCGACCGTGCCGCAATCCTCATCCACACGGCCCGACGATCCCGCGAAGGAAACGACCGAGAAGCGCTCTCTCAAGGACGTGAAGCAGTCCGGCGTGTCTTTCGCCGCCCTCCGGCAACCTCACTTCCGCGCCTACTTCTCCTACACCATGTTGGCCATGATGGCCGACAACATCGAGCATGTGATCAGCTACTGGGTGATCTACGACCTGTTCAAGTGGGAGGAATTGCAGGGGTTTGCCGTCATCAGCCACTGGTCGCCGTTCCTCCTGCTGTCGTGGTACGTCGGGCTCCTGTCGGACCGCTTCGACTGCCGCCGGGTGATCCAGTGGGCGATGGTTCTGTATTTCGTCCTTACCATCGCCTGGGCGTACTTCATCATGACCGGGACGCTTCGGGTGTGGCACGCCTGCGCGCTGCTGGTAGTGCACGGCATCGCCGGGGTCTTGTGGAGCCCCGGCAGCCAGCTCATCCTTCATGACATGGTAGGTCCGGAGCACCTCCAGAGCGCCGTCCGCCTCAGCGCCACCAGCCGGCAACTGGGAATTCTCGCGGGGCCCGCGTTGGGTGGTTACATGATGCGTTGGATGGGAGCGGGGTGGGGTCTGGTGGTGAACGCCCTGTTCTACCTTCCCTTGACCTGGTGGTTGTCGCGGGTCCCCTATACCGGACGCGGCGCCGAGGCGGTGCAGGCGCGTCGGGTGACCTGGGCCCGGGCGCTGGAGGCGCTCCGGGAGGCCCGGAGCAACCGCGTCATCGTATCGATGGTGTGCCTGGTGGGACTTTCCTCGCTCGTGGTCGGCAATGCCTTTCAGGCCCAGATGCCGGGGTTCGCCATCAACCTCGGGGTGGGGGAGGCGGGCTACAGCGTCCTGCTCGCCGCCAACGGCGCCGGCGCCTTCGTGAGCGGCGTCCTGCTGGAGAGCCGGGGTTTTCTCCAGGCCCGGGCCCGCACCGCCATCGTCCTGGCGCTCCTCTGGTGCGTCGCGTTGGGCATGTTCGCGTTCACGTCCCACTACTATCTGGCGGTGGCGCTCCTGTTCGCCGCCGGATTCCTCAACCTCGCCTACCTGACCATGTCGCAAACCCTGGTGCAGCTCGTCTCGCCGGCTCACCTGCGGGGCCAGTTGATCGGCCTGTTCATCATGTCCGGCCTGGGCCTCCGTACCTTCAGCGGCGTCACCGTGGGGATCGCGGGCGGCATCATCGGCATCCAGTGGTCCCTGGGCCTGAGCTGCGCGTTCCTGCTGGCGATCATGCTGATCTTGCTGCTGGTCACCGCCCGGGCCCGGGGCCATGAGGCCGCCCCCTGAGCCGGGCGCCCCGATAAGGTGAGCCAACGTCCCCGGAGGCCCAAGCCGTTTTCCTAATCCACGCGCGAATGCCAATAGGCTAAGGGATCGATATGTTGTTCACGGACTACTTCCTCACGGAGGGCATAAAGGCGACCCCCGAGTGGGAGGCTTCAATCTCTCAGCCCGAGGAATTCGCCGCGTTCGGCGATAGCCTTCGTGCGCGGTTCGAAGGATTCAGCAAACTTCACCGACCGAATGAAGCCGTTACCGAGCAGGAACTGATCCGACCGGTATTCGAGTTCCTTGGATGGACCAACTACCTGCCGCAACAGGGCGTAGCCCGTAACGAAGATATTCCCGATCACCTCCTTTTCATCGACGAGGATTCCAAACGGCGCGCGGAGCACGACCCTGGTGACGGCTACCGATACGCGGCGGCTGTCGAAGAGAGTAAGCGTTTTGGTCTTGCTCTCGACGACCGCGACAAGGATGACAGGGGTCAGGCCAGGACACCGCACGGCCAGATCCTGAGGTACCTCTCGACGGCTGAGATTGCGTCGGATGGGAATATCCGTTGGGGTATCCTAACCAACGGCCGTTTGTGGCGTCTCTATGACTATCGTTCCCGCCCCCGTGCTTGGACTGCCCGCGTACAACGGCGGCCTTTTCAGTCCAAATGCCGCTCCCCTTCTGGAAGCGACCCGTCTGGCAGACACGAAGATCGCGCCTATCATTTATCACTTGAGCCACGTTGAGGGCGTGGGAGGAGAGCGCCGCTTTGTCAACTACCGCGAGATGTCGGTACAGCAGCTAGGGTCGATATACGAGCGCCTGTTAGAGCGCGAACCCGTCCGGGGCGACGATGGCGAGATAACTATCCGCCTCAACCCCTACGCGCGCAAGGACAGCGGGAGCTTTTTCACACCGCAGGAATTGGTAGACCTGATTGGATTTGCCCGGGTTTGGTGGACAGGTTGGTTAAGCTGCCCGTGCCATCCGCTCAAAGCCTGCTGGTGTTTGGTAGCAGAGGGTCGAGTGGCGACGTTGCCGATTGTAGAACACCTCGATGAACTC
>JAPOQB010000450.1 GCA_026710965.1 Deltaproteobacteria bacterium
AGCATGAAGTGCTGATGGACCATGCCGATGCCGTGTCCGATGGCATCGGCGGGCGCGGGGACGGCCACGGGCCCGCCCGCGGGCTCGACCACGCCCCGGCGGCTCTCGCGCCTCTGCGCTCTCTCGGCGCCGGAGGGGGGGGAGACCGACAGCGCCGGCCGGCCGGTGGCCCCCCCCGCGCCCGCCGATGCCATCGCCCACGGCATCGGCATGGTCCATCAGCACTTCATGCTGGTGCCCACCTTCACGGTGCTCGAGAACGTCATGCTCGGCGCGGAGCCGCGCGCGCGGCTGAAGCCCGCCGCCGCGGAGGTGCGCGCGGAACTGCTGGAGCTCAAGCGCAGCATCGGGTTGGACGTCGATCCCGATGCCGTGGTGGAGGACCTGCCGGTGGGCGTGCAGCAGCGGGTCGAGATCCTGAAGGCGCTGCGCCGGGGGGCGCGCGTCCTGATCCTCGATGAACCCACCGGCGTGCTTACTCCGGCCGACACCGAGCGGCTCTTCGAGATCCTGCGGGGCCTGCGCCACAGCGGCGTGACCATCCTGCTCATCACCCACAAGCTCCCGGAGATCATGGCGGTGTGCGACGCCGTGTCGGTGATGCGGGCGGGCCGGATCGTCGGACACCGGAACCCGGCCCAAACCACGCCGGCCGAACTCGCCGAGCTCATGGTCGGGCGCAAGGTCGCGCTCGAGCGCGCGCATGAGCCCGGGACGCCGGGCGCGCTGGCGTTGCGGGTCGACGACGTCACGTGGCGCGACGCCGCGGGAACCGTGCGCCTCCACCGCGTTTCGTTCGAGCTGCGTTCGGGCGAGGTGCTGGGGGTGGCGGGTGTTTCCGGCAACGGCCAGTCAGTGCTCCTGGACGTGCTGGCGGGCATTGCCCCGATACAGGAAGGGCGGCTGGCGCTCGCGGGCGGCACGGTCGACCGCGCGCATCCGGCGGACAGCGCGCGAATGCGCCGGCTGCGCGTGGCCCACGTGCCCGAGGACCGGCAGCGTCGCGGGCTCGTGTTGCCCTTCGAGGCGCGAGAGAACGCCATGCTCGGCTATCCCGGGCGTTTCGGCGACGGGATGTGGGCGTGGCCGTCCGCCATGGAGTCCCGGGCCCTCCCCATCATGAACGACTTCGACGTGCGCCCCCTGGAGACCCGCCTCCCGGCCGGCGGCTTCTCCGGCGGCAACCAGCAGAAGCTGGTGATCGCCCGGGAGTTCGCGGAGGGTCCGGAGATCCTGCTCCTGGCGCAGCCGACCCGGGGAGTGGACATCGGCGCCATCGAGTTCATCCACGAGAAGATCCTCTCCCTCAAGCGGCAAGGCTGCGCGATCCTGCTGGTCTCGGTCGAGCTGGACGAGATCCTCGCGCTTTCGGACCGGATCATGGTGATGCACGCCGGGCGCGCCGTCGGCACGGTCGACCAGGGCGCTGCCACGCGCCGGCAACTGGGCCTGATGATGGCCGGCGAGGCGCCTGTATGATGCGTCCTTCGACTTCGCTGCGCTACGCTCAGGACGAACGGCAACGTGTTCTTCAAACCGTTCGTCCTGAGCGTAGCGAGGTCTGCCGAGCGAAGTCGAAGGACGCCACTTGACACCGGGACCAGGATGCCGCTGCCGCGCTGGATGGAGATCTTCGTCGTCCCGGCCATCAACCTCATGCTGGCGCTGGCGGTGGTGGCGCTGGTGTTCGCCGCCATCGGCGAGAGTCCGCTTCGGGCGCTCGCGGTGATGGCCCAGGGCGCCTTCGTCCACCCCGGCTCCCTCGGCTACACGCTCTACTACACCACCAACTTCATCTTCACCGGCCTCGCCGTGGCGGTGGCCTTCCACGCCATGCTGTTTAACATCGGCGGCGAGGGGCAGGCCATGATGGGCGGTCTCGGCGTTGCCCTCGTCTGCATCGCCCTCGATCCGTACCTGCCGGGTGTCGTGGTGATCCTGCTGGCCGTGGGCGGCGCGGCGGCGTTCGGAGCGGCCTGGGCCTTCATTCCGGGTTGGCTCCAGGCCCATCGCGGCAGCAACATCGTCATCACCACCATCATGTTCAACTTCATCGCCTCGGGGCTCCTCGTCTGGCTGCTCTCGGGCGTGTTGATGATGTCCGGGCAGGGATCGCCCCAGACCCGAAGCCTCGACGAAGCGGCTTGGCTCCCCTTCGTCCATGACATCCTGCGCGCGCTCGGGATGGAGGCGGAGCGCTCGCCGTTCAACCTCTCCTTCGTCATTGCCCTCGCCGCCTGCGTCGGCGTCTGGCTGCTGATCTGGCGTACCAAGCTCGGCTACGCGCTGCGCGTCATGGGCCAATCCGAGCCGGCGGCGGTCTATGCGGGGGTCCCGGTCCGCCGGCTGATCGTGACGGCCATGGCGATCTCCGGCGCGCTGGCCGGCTGCATGGCGCTGAACGAGATCCTGGGCGTCCAGCACAAGCTGGTCCTCAACTTCACCGCCGGCTACGGCTTCACCGGCATCGCGGTGGCGCTGATGGGGCGCAACCATCCCGTGGGCATCGTCATGGCGTCGCTCCTGTTCGGAGCCCTCTACCAGGGAGGCGCGGAACTCGACTTCGAGTTCAAGACCGTCACCCGGGAGATGGTCCTGGTCATCCAGGGCCTGATCATCCTCTTCTCCGGCGCGCTCGCGCGCATGCCGGTGCCCTGGCTCGCCCGGTTGGCGTCCTGGTGGAGGCCCGCCAATGCCTGATGTCTGGGTCGACATCCTGCGGCTTCTCGACGGGACGCTTCGGCTGGCCACCCCGCTGACCCTTTGCGCCATGGCGGGTGTCCTCTCCGAACGGTCCGGGATCATCGACATCGGGCTGGAGGGCAAGCTCCTGGCGGGCGCCTTCGCCGCGGCCGCCGCCGCGAGCCTTTCTGGCTCCCCCTGGATCGGGCTCGCGGCGGCCATCGCGGTCGCGGTCCTGTTCGCGGCCGTGCACGGGTTCGCCTGCATCACCCAGCACGGCGAGCAGATCATCTCCGGACTCGCCGTGAACATCCTGGCGTCCGGTCTCACGGTGGTGGTAGGGATCGCTCTCTTCCAGCAAGGCGGACAGACGCCGGATCTCGGGCCGGCCGGGCGGTTCGGCCCCATCCGCCTGCCCGGCGTGGACGCCGTTGCCGACGTACCGCTGGCGGGCCCGCTCTACGCCGAGCTGATCTCGGGCCACAACATGCTGGTCTACGTCGGTCTGGGCGCGGTCCTTGCAGTCTGGTGGCTTCTCTACCGCACGGCCTTCGGTTTGCGCCTGCGCGCCGTCGGCGAGGCCCCCGAGGCCGTGGAGACGGCCGGTATCTCGGTCTCCTGGCTGCGCTACCGCGCCGTGCTCCTCGCGGGCGTCCTCTGCGGCATCGCCGGTGCCTATCTCTCCATCGCCCACGGCGCCGGCTTCGTGCGCGAGATGTCCGCCGGCAAGGGCTACATCGCCCTCGCCGCCATGATCTTCGGGAAGTGGCGGCCGGGCCCGGCCCTGCTGGCCTGCCTCCTCTTCGGCTTCCTCGACACGTTCACGCCGAGGCTGGAAGGCGTGGCGGTGTCATGCGGCGACGGCAACGCGATGGAGCTTCTGATAAACGCCCTCGGCGGCGCCTGCGACCAGGGACGCCTCAGGCTACCGGCGGCGCTTGTCCCGATGCTGCCCTACGTCCTGACGGTGGTGCTGCTCGCGGGTTTTTTCGGACGCGCGGTGCCGCCGAGTGCGTTGGGGAAACCCTATCTCAAACAACATGGATGACGCCGAGCCTCCGGCCGGACGCCGACCTGAAGTAGTTCGCGCGAGTTTCCGGCGCCGGCGAACCGATTTACGGGTACTAACAAGTACGCTTCTATTGACACACGTACCGACCCTGCTAGTTATGGTCCGACAAGGCTGGAGGCCTTGCTGGAGGAAGGGGCGAGTGAAAAGGTCATCCCACACACCTCGTCGCGGTCATATCCTCGATATCGCGGCCAACGTGCTGGCCGAGCGCGGATATCGCGACACCACCATGCTCGACGTGGCCAAACGGGCTTCGGCGTCCAAGGAAACCTTGTATGCCTGGTTCGGAGACAAGCTGGGTCTCTTCGAGGCCGTTATCCGCCGAAACGCTGTCCGGGTTCGCGTCGCTCTGAACGGCCACCTCGACAGCGACATCTCGGTGGAAACCACCCTCACCGATTTTGGCCGAGCACTGGCCACCCACCTCCTCTGCGACAACGCGGTTTCCATCAACCGTGCCGCCATCGCGGAAGCGCATTCCGGCCCTGCCTTGGCCCACAGCTTGGGCAGGGTGGGGCGCGACCCGATTCGTCGCGCCTTCGTCCAGTATCTGGAGCAGTGCCACGCCCGCGGCCTGCTCAACGTCGAAGACACGGACGAGGCAGTCGATACCTTCGTTGGGCTATTGCTTGGAGATTTCCAGACTCGACGGCTCTTGGGGTTTGTCGACGCCCCGGGTGAAGCCGATGTTGAGGGGAGGGCGACACGAGCGGCGGAGTACTTTCTTAGACTCTACGCGCTTCCGCCCTTGGGTTCCCTCCGAGAGTCGTAGTGGTTTTGGGCGCGTAGCTTCTTTGTGGCTGAAGGCACTAGGCGTCTATTCGCCGACCAGCCTCCACACATTTGGCCAACCATGCCGCACCGGCTCGCGTGTTCTATCCCGCGAGTCCGGCGGCAGTCCGTCGATGCAATGGCGTATGTCGTCATTGACGGCGCCGCAGTGATAGTAGCTGTGCTCGACAACCCCGGTGACGAGGCGGCCGCAATCGACTTGGTGCACGCGGTCGGGAAGGTAGGCAGGCCATTCGGCGCCGTCGCACCCGAGTCGGTCGGTGTTTCCTTTCGTATAGTCGGATATGGGCATGGTAGGGTCGCCGCGGTTGTGGTAAATGGTGACGGCCTTTGCCATTTGCGGAAGGCGGTGGAGAGGCTCTCCAGGCTGGAACACGTCGGCGACGACGTCGGCGGCACAGAGGAATACGCGCTCGAAGATCTGAGGCAAGCGACCGCCGATCGAGAAGTCGGCGATGCGTTCCAGGGCGTTTAGCAGGACGTAGTTGCCCATGGAATGGCACAAGAGGTACACGGAGCGGCCACAAGGCGGGTCGCCCCGTTCGCGGAAGAACCGGCGCGTGTCTATGAGATAGTCTCTGAGTTTGAGGAGGCCGCGGCCGAAGGCGTAGCCGGACACCTTGGCGTCGCTGCGATCGGAGAAGTAGGACCAGTACGGGATTGAACGCCCATCGGACGGCCATGTGAACAGGACCACATGCACCGGCGTCGAATCGTTGGCGGGGTCACGGGTGGAATGGCGGTTGAGCATGCATTGCAGGCTGGCGGCGGATGCGACAGCTTCCCACCAAGTCACGTTGAAACCGTGGACGAAGATGAGGACATGGTCGCCGGCGACCATCTTGTCGCGTAGCTCGGAAAAGGCGCGTGTGGAGCCGAGGTTCTGTCGCGGCTGGGTGGACTCGTTCTGTTCCTTCCGAAGATCTTCACGGAATGCCTCAATGGTGGCAAAACGCCGCCGTTCGAAGAAGTATTTTGCGAGTCGAACGCCGTCACCGATGCCGAATCCACTGTCGGCTTCGAGGCATTCGGCGACCTTGCCGCCGTCGCAGTGGAGCGTGACCATGCCGAAGCGCAGGTTCTCGGTGCCGTCCTTGCTCGGTTCGATGCCGTATCCGGTTGGCTGCCAGCGGTCGAGTCCGCGGTGACGCCGATTGGTCGCGTAGTAGATCTGGATGCGGTCCAAAGGTTGGGCTTCTGGATCCATCGTTTGAGGTCCGGTGACCGCCTCCCTTCTTCAAGACCCATCCGTACCATTAGGTACGGTTGTGGTCGTGACTAATCACACGCGGAGTGTTCTGTCAAGAATTTTTTGCCGTGAGCGAGACGGGGTCAGTTGCTGACCTGGAACTGAAGCAGTCTGGCCGGCGTCTTGTAGTACGCGGCGCGGGCATCCGCCTCCGAGCCATACTGGCCGGGCGGCATCCGCCGGGCGCGCACCGTGACCGGGAGTGGGGAGACATCGAAGGGGTAGGGGTCCATGCGCACGGAGCCGTCCACGTTCGGGGTGATGCGCAGCTCAACGCTACTGTCGGGCGCGTAGCTGGCGGGGATGGGCGCGAGGCACTCTTCCTTGAAACCGCCGTCGCCGTAGCCGTCGCAGCAGAAGTACAGCGACAGCAGGTCGAAGAGCTGCAGCATGCGGTAGTTGATCCACAGCTCCTCATCAAGGCCCGCGTGGCTGGCGGCGAGCGCGGCCTTGTCCTGTTGCTGCTCCGCTTCGAGCTCGTCCATCGCCGCCTGCACCGGGGCGCTCAGTTCGCGCACCCGCGGCTTGGGACTGGTGAGGACGTCGTAGCGGCCGCGCCACAGGCCGGTGCGGTGCATGGAGACCAGGACCCCGGCGTAGAGGTCGTGGCCGCGGACCCAGTCCACGTTGCGCCGGTAGGCGGTCAACTCGGTGGCCTCGAAATCCGGGATACGCTCGCGATGACCGTAGGGCCGGCCTTTCTCCACGTTCATCCGCGGCACACCTTCCCACTCGCGGTAGCCGCTGTCGTGGTAGGTGGTGGCGAAGACCATTGTGTCGTAGGGCCGGAGGCGCTCGAACCGGCCGTTGCCCCAGTGGGCGGCGAACTGCGCCGAGAGTTCTGCGTGCTCTTCCTGGGTGCTTACGTAGGTGGAACCGTCACCGAGTTCACGTATCACCATGGCTGCGCCTCCCCTTGTCCAGACTGCCTTCCTCATCGCAGATTTCCGCGCGGCGAGTCAAGGGTGACGGTTTCCGTGTAGCCGGTTGCCCACCGCCGGCACGGGCCTCGGAGGCCCGCGCCTCAAAACCAGTGGTTGAGTGCGAGCCACGCCAATAACACAGCCGCCACGAGAAAGACCACTACCACAGTCGTGCGTCGAGAGCGGCCCCTTCGGTGCTCTGTCCGTTGCGACTCTTCGAGTCTCTCGGCGCCTAGCCGGAATCTCTCCAACGCGGCCTGCATGCGCGGCCCCATTTCATGAAAGAGATCGAGATTCCTGATCAGTATTTGGGCACTGAGCCCCATTGTCGCCAGATTGTCGAGAATGTTTGCCGGATCATCCGAGCGCCGAGAAGCCCTGATATTGTGCATTACCTCCTCCTCGGCATAGTTGCACTCGCGGACCGTCATCACCTCCTCGGCACCCTGGATCATATGGTAAATCCACATGATGAAAACCGCTACCACGAGTCCGACAAGTGTCGTGTCGAACGCCATGCCCATCGACGCGCTCACCTGACCCTGCGCGCCTGCCGCCACGAAGTCCCTGTTGGATTGCAGTCCAAGTGTGCTCAGAAGCGCATCACTGACCCCGAGAATCGTCCCGATAAAGCCGATCGTCGGAATCAGCCAGAGGAGATATCGAACGGCACTCCACCGTGCGTCGAAATACGTCAAGAAGTTGTTCTTCTGTGCATCAAGAAACGACGGCACGATACTGGTGTCCATTGTATTTGCCACCGCACGAGCCGCGGCACGACGGAAACGAATGACCGGCGGATCGACTTCCACTCCCAGGACAGCGCAGCGCCGCTGAAGTTCCCGCGACACCGCCTCGTAGAAACGCGCAGTCATGTGCACATCTTTTCGATCGAAGCCGTGTTGGGCC
This sequence comes from Deltaproteobacteria bacterium, assembly GCA_026710965.1. Lineage (GTDB taxonomy): Bacteria > Desulfobacterota > Binatia > UBA9968 > JAJDTQ01 > JAJDTQ01. The sequence continues at coordinate 7,628 of JAPOQB010000450.1, forward strand.
GAATCACCATGCCATGGTAGGTTGAACTCCCGTATCTCCTGAACGTCCTGCGCCATAGGAGCTGCGGCATCGTCACCTTGGTTCGATTGGCCGGTGGGCTCATTTGCCGCTTCCTCACCCGGTGTTGCCGAACCGAGGTCCTCCCCTTCTTCTTCCCGAGCCGCCGCGTCTTGCGCTGCCGCCGCTCTAGCTTCCGCAATGGCCGTCGCTTCGTCCTGGCGCCAGCCTTCATCGGGGAGTTTCAGGCGTCGGATTGCCTTCACTGCAGAATTGGTGACCAACGAGGACGCCGCACCCAGAGTGAGCATGATCAACGCAAGCGCGCCGAAAAAATAGATTGTAAACTGGATGGGTCCATTCAGCCGTCGTGCCCAGACGACTTCGGCACTGTCGGGAAGGAACACGTCCGGCATGGACTGCTCCACTAAGACGCCGATCTTCCGGGCCTTGGTGCGGGTGAACTCGGCATCAGGCTGGCGGGCGGCGACCTCCAGGACCATTGCACCGATGGCATAGGCCGAGAACGGGAACCGGATCTGCCGGAAGTTGTCCAACCACGACAGCAGCCAATGACCGAGGGGCACGGGCACTAGCGGCGGCCGCCAAGCCTCCAGGGAGTTTCGCCATTCCGGGTTGTTGATGACGGGAGCCAGGTCATACAGGCAGATCGCGCCGGTAAAGGAGGTCTCCTTCTTCGGTTGGCAAGGGTCCGCTTCAGGTGGAAGGGGTTGCGGCCTGACACGCACTCCGACCAGCAGGTAGGCGGACGAACCGTCGCGTCGTCCGCCTACGGTCGTATAGAGTTTGCCGGGCAGTTCTGTGTCGACGTCCTTCCAGTCCTCCGGCACCATGCGTGCTACCGCGGATCGGAACCGTTCCGTGTCAAACAGCTTGTCAGTCGCGGAAGCGGCAAGGGTGGTGATTGCGGCGGCTCCGACGACCAGAAAGAGAAGCCGAAGGAAACGTTGAAAGGCGCGAAACAACCACGTCCCGGGCGGAGGCGACCCGGCGAGAAGGGCGACCAGACCGAGCACGCGAAGGTACTTCAACGACATGGGGTCCTCGGGTGTGCGGCATAGAAGAGAGCGGCTTCCTGAGTGAGCTCGTAGCTGACCGCTGGGCCAAATTCGGGGGAGCTGCCCAGGCTGCGTTGAAGCACGTCCTCGTAGGCCCGTCGCCAATCGTCAGGCGTAGTCGGCAACGCTTCCGCGGTGAAGATCGCGTCAGCCTTGGAGAGCCGCTGCCGGAACACGCTTGGACTCACAACGCGCGTGCAGCCGGTCCGGAGAAACAGGCGGCCGTCGGCGGTAAGATAACCCTTGGGTCCAACCAGGGTGAAGTCCGTGATGCCAAGTGATGATGCGACGTTGAAAAGGGAGGGCCACTTGACCTCGTCAACGCGGGCGCGCAGCCGCGCGACGTGAATTGAGCGACCGTTCGCCACGACGCGTACGCCTCGCACTTCGTCGTGTTGCTTGGACATGAAGAATTGGTGCGTATCGGCGAACCGTACGTCCGTATCGCCCGCTTGGAGCCCGCGCGCGAGTTCCAAGTACGGTTCTGAACCCTCAAGGGCGTCGAGACGCGGCTGAATATCGTTATTGATGGCGTGGATTGGCGGATTGTGTGAGATCAGTTTGTCGCGCTTGGGATCACAATAGGTCGAGAAGTCGGGGAGCGAGCCGCGGATTACAGCACATTGGCCAAGGTCGGCCCAGCAGGGAGCGACACCCGCGCCGGCGGACCGGGTCAGGTTGAACGCCACCCCTTTCCACCCGGTCGTAGTGGGCCATATGAGTACGTTCACGTCGAGGCGCTCGCCGTCGATACCGTTCACCACACAACCCAGGGTCGCGTTCTGGTGTGCCAGGAGCTGTTTCATTTTCTTGACGGCTTCGAGGCTGGCCGGCGTGGACGATTGCCCGAGGGTCTCGGAGGGTGCCGGAAGTAGCGCGAGAACCAGGAGGCTGATTAGGGCGCGCATGAGTCTACCTCCACCCTGTAGAAATTGTCGTGGGTGAGTTCACAAGGGGTGTCTGCGTCAGGCGTCGATACGAGCACTTTCACCGAACCCGAGACCAACGGTCGGCCGTCCCAGCGGCTGATGGCGAGTACCCTCAAAGCGGTAGCTGGTTTGTCGCCTTCAATCACAGCCTCGACAAGCCCGGGTTTACAACTGCCCCACCGTACCGGTCCCACGTCGGTGCAGTCGGGCCAGTTGTGATAGCTATTCCCATTCACGGTGAGTTCAAGGCCCAGGTCCACGAGGTCGTTCCCTTCGGTTTCGACCTTGACGAACTTGAGCGAATGACTGGGTACGCCGGGGAGTCCGTCGACCCGTTCGGTTATCGCGAACAGTACAACCAGGAGCCCGAACAGGCCACAAATGAGGTCGAGGGTAGAAAGCCCAATGGCTTCCGGGACGGATCTGCGGCTCCTCATGGTGTAGTGGCGTAGTCTGTAAGAAGTCGATCATAGGCCTGTACAAACTTGGTGTACTCGGCGGCCCAAGGGGCGCCGGTCGCCGTGGCGCGGGTGATCGCCTTCTGTGGCGACAGGTGGATGTCCCCGTCCGGCTCGAAGCGCACGCGTAGCCGGCTGTCCAATCCTCTCCGGGCGGCCGTACAGTCACTAACGGCCGATCTGGCGTTCGCGATGGAGTAGAAACTTCCGCCGGAAGGGCGAGTCAGTTGAAAGAGATGACGAGATGTTTGGAGGGTGCCGGCCGCGATTTGCTGCTTGAAGTTCTTTACCCAGTCGGGGTGATCGGTAGGATCGGTTTGCCGTCTGGTGCAGAGACGAGAATCGACGGGGTTCCCTCGATTGCAGGCGAGGGTGTGTTGCAGCAGGCCAACCTCGTGCCAGAACATTGTCTGGTCCGTTCGACCGGACCCTGACATTGTCAGGACCCGGAGGTAGTGGGGTTCGCTCATGCTACAGCAAGGTTCGATCCCGACGTCGGCGATGACCGCTTGCTCGCCGAGGTCCTGAACGGTGATCTGGACGCCGGCACGGTATTCGCCGTCGGGATAAACGGCACGCATGCTGATAACGAGTGGCGGGTCGTAAGACTTTCCGTGGATTCTAGCAAGGGTGACAGTCGCGCGGTCCGTCCTCTGGCCAGTGCCGGAAGCCGCTCCTGACACGATGGGACGGGGATCCGGGGACAGCATCGTGCAAGGCGTGGAATTGGACAACGTCGGTTCCCCGCGGCGGTAACGCCGGAATTCGATGTCGAACGCACACTCCGTGACGCCATCCACGACCAGCCTAATATTCTTGATATGCGGAAGCCCGTATTGCTCGACCTGGACAAAACCGGAGGTTCTCTCGTGGTCGCCGGAACCTATTTCTCCCGAATTGCGGGCGTGTAGTACCCAGAGGAGCGCGACGATCGCGAGCGCTCCCACCAGAAGGTCGATCAGCGAAGTCCCAAAAGGGCTCGTGGGGTCACGATGGGCCATTCATGGCACCTCAGTAGCACGCAATCGGTGCCGCCTTCAGGATATTGTCCTCTGCAAAGAGAACGACGTCCTGCGGACCACCACACCCTGGAAGCGGCATTCGGACAGTGAAGTTCTTTTCGGCAATGGAGACACCAAGAAAACGGACGTTGGTGGAAAAGGCCGGCAATGGGCGACCCTCTTCGCCCTCAACGCCGACCGTCTCGGGTGGGGGATTCCAAGAGACTGTCCAACTCCCGGCATCGTCCTGAAAAATGATGGTCGATCCGTTGCCTATTACCCGCACCCTCGCCCCGATGCCGGGCTCGACATTGTCATATTGGTTCGGGGAGCCACCGTCCCCGTGGACTGGCTCTCTGTTGTCTGGCGGCTCCCTGTTTTCTCCTTGTCCGTTCTCTGCAACCGACTCTTCCGAACCACCTTCCGCACCGCCGCCGCCCGGTTTGCCCAAGAGGGCCGTCAAGAGGATTATCGCGAAGGCGGCCGCTATCACGAGGGGATTACCCGTGGCGTACGCCATCATCATCATCGAGTTTACGGCGCCGGCCAATCGGTCGATCGCTTGTTGCTCGCGCAGATGGGTATTGATCTCGGTTTGAAGCGTGCGCCCATCCGTGCCGGCGACCGGCTGATTGAAACACTCTGGCAGGGTAAGATCGGCCTGTAAGGCCTGTACCGCGGCTGCAGCGTTCCACAGGGCCGGCACGCCCGCCGGGAGGACGGTGGCGAGCCCCTGCAAGGCGCGCGGCCGCACGCCCTGGCAGAGCCTTGCGATCTGCTCGTTGATCTGACCCTGCCGGGCCTCGAACTGCCGTTTGGCTTCCTCAATCGAGCCGCGTGTTTCTTTCATCGCATTGAGAATATCTTGGGTGGATTTGCCGTCCACCCAGGAACCGGTCTGAACAGAGGAAGCCGCCCTGGCGATCGCTTCCAGCACTGGGGAACCGTCCCCTAGCGCGTCTTTGACATCGCCCAGAGTCGTATCGCTTGCGCCTTTTAGGACACCGCCCGTCTTCAGCGTTGAGGCGAGAGCGGACAGGGCTTGCTGCCCAACCTCAATTTGGCGACCCTGAGCCGCCAAGGCCGTCTGAGCGTCGCGGAGTTGCGCTTCCAATTCTCTCATACGGTCTTGGAGCGGTTTGAGTCGGCCAAACAACGGGCCTTCGCCCCTGGTGGCCTGTGCGAGCACCATCACGGTCTGAGGCGAGATCGTCTCGATCGGCGGGCTAGCGTCTGTCTGGGCCGACAAGAAGTGGGGAGGAAACAGGAGAAGGATTGAAATACTGTAGCTGACTGCAACCTTCAGGAATCGTGTCATTCTAGTCCCTCCTCTAAGGGCCGGTCCGACCTCTGTCCGGGCGTGGCTTTGAACGTGGCTTCAGCTTGCTGAATAGCCGCGATCAAGTCCTGCAGTCCCTGTTCAGTACGCGCCGAGGCGGTTCTCGCTTCTTGCGAATCGCGCGAAGCGTTGGCTGCGGTTGTCTCCGTGTCGAGCATGATCCCCGAGAATCCCTGTAGGTGAACTGCGTATCCCGCATAGGCGTTGAATGCCTTGTCCACACGGTCTTCAAGGAGATTGAGTCGTGAACGGATTCCCGGTTCCTTCTTTTGATCGGTGAAATCAAATATCAAGAAAGCATTGCGCAGCCAGCCCAGGGTCGAGTCTGGCCGTGGGGTGCTGCTCGTGATCACATAGCGCCAGAGGCCGCTTGAACCTGAAGCCACACCAACCACGAAAGCCAGGACGGCCAAAATCAAGGCGAAGATCAGGCACCGCAAGACACTGAGGCGTGCGACGGCTATCACGGTAGGTTTGCCTTCCGGCAAACGCTCGGATCCAATGAGTTTGAATTGATTATCGGCCACGCGAGACCTCCCAATTGGGTCAGGCCTATCGGCTGGGCCGTTCACTCCATGGCTTCGGCGGCAGCCTTCCAAAACCGTACCAATAAGTACGGCTCTACACCAACAGCATTCACTATGTCAACATGAGTGAGGCAGGGGAGTGTCTCACCTCAAAAACTCCTCTCAGTGCGGCAGGGCTGGTTGTGTCGGGAGATTCCCTGTTTTATTTCTCGTCCTTTCTCTATCCCGCGATTGCCTCCAACAGTCGGGAACGACATTGAGAGTGCATGGCAGCCACCGTCCCGGGAAGACTACGCTTGAAGCAACCACCCAAAGACACCGCCAACTCCCTTGGCCGCCTGCGAGAGGCTGCAGGTTTTCACTTCCCCGACTACCGAGGGGGCTCCATCGTCAACCTCCTCTCGTCCATCGTCCACGCTCTGGGCGGAGCTTCGCCCCACCCCCAGCTCGAGGGTCTCGATTCAAACCATTTCAAGGGCATCTCGCGAATCGTCTATCTCGTGCTCGACGGCGTGGGCCACGAGCAACTGGTCCGGTTCATGGCCGCGGGCGGCGGCGAGCATTTCTTTTCCCGGCATCCGCGCCGGCGCATCACCACGGTGTTCCCCAGCACCACCGCCGCGGCGGTGACGACGCTTTCCACCGGCGCCGCCCCGGCGGAGCACGGGGTGCTGAGCTGGCATCTGCACCTCCACGACCTGGGCCTCGTGGGCGCGGTGTTGCCTGGGAGGACGCTTACGGGGACCCCGCTGGCGGGGAAAGACTTCAATCTCAGGCGCTATCTCGGACTGCCGTCGTATCTCTCGTCGGTACGCCGGCACAAGCGCCTCTTGTCCTTCGGCACCCTGGGACGGAGCGCCTATTCCAACGCCGGCACCCGCTGGAACGGGTACGGCGCTTTCCAAACGCTGGCGGGCATGGAGCGGCAGACCGTGCGCTTCGCCCGCGAGGGCGGCGGAGGCGTGGCCTACGTCTACTGGCCGCTGTATGACACCCTGTGCCACCGCGAGGGCGTC
>JAPOQB010000276.1 GCA_026710965.1 Deltaproteobacteria bacterium
GGCTTCGCCGGTCAGGGCAACAACCAGATGCTGGTGGGCGACCCGGCGACGGGCGAGATCCGCCGCTTCCTGGTGGGTCCCAGGCAGTGCGAGGTCACCGGCATCGCCTGGAGCGCCGACGGCAGGACCCTGTTCGTGGGCATTCAGCACCCGGGCGAGAAGGGTGACAGCCACTTCCCCGACGGTGGCGACACCGTCCCCCGCTCCGCGGTGATCGGGGTCACCCGCGACGACGGCGGCCTTATCGGCTGAGCCGTCGTCTCCTTCCCCTCTTCCCCCGGGAGGGCGCTTCGGCGCCCTCCCGTTTTCTTCGTGGTCCGCCGCGGGTTGCAGACCCGACACCTGACGGTGTATAAGGGCCCGTTTGCGGTGACTGCGCCCAAGGCCTTCCGCCATACGACGAGAATGCCGAAGTCAGCATGATCACGCCCAATCAAGCAATCTCGCACCTTCTTGTCCTGGCATTCACGTTGACCCTGTGCCACTCCAGCGGCGAGGCGTGCACCAACGCCGAGGGTGCGGAGACCGGAGCCGCCTGCGGAGAGGAAGACGGCGCCCGATTCCATCGGCACCACGAAGCCCCGGGCCATAGCCATGGCGAAGGCGGGCGCATGGTGCAAATCCAGCGGATGACCTGTGAAGACGGAGCCGTGGCCCGGTGGAACTCCCCGGATCGTGGGGTGGTGACCTACAAGGTCAACAACTGGGCCGGCGTGGATCTCGAGACCGCGCTGGCGGTGCGCCGGGGGGTATCGCAGTGGGAGCGGGTGCTGCCGTTCTTTGCCATGCACGAAACCGGCGACGACGACGCCGACATCACCATCGAGCTGTTCGATGACGTGTTGCCCGGGATCGTGGGCGCCACCAAGTTGAAATGCCGCAACGGACGGGAAGGGATCCGCAAGGCGTACGTCTACCTCGGGTTGCGAGGGGTGGGCGTGGTGGAGGCCCAGAACATGGCGGCCCACGAGATCGGACACGCCATGGGGTTGGGCCATTCGGACCAGAGCCATGACCTCATGCACGCGAGGCTGGCGGAGAAGGAAATAGACGAGCGCATGATATGCCCCAGCAACCTGAATCGGGCGGGACTGATCGCCGGGACCCACTCCTACGCCATTCCCGAGGGGGATTGGGCCGAGGTGGACTGCTGGGGACGGATTCGCGGATGAGGGCCGCCGACTGGACCATTCCGTCCGCCTTGACCGATTTCCCTGACATCCAGAGGGCCCTCGAAGGCCGTCAGGCCGCCGTGTTCCTCGACTACGACGGGACGCTGACCCCCATCGTGGATACTCCCGCGCAGGCCGTGCTTTCCGAGGAGATGCGCGGGACGGTACGGCGCCTGGGCGACCGGTGCGTTACCGCCGTGGTCAGCGGCCGCGGGCGCCAGGACGTGCAGGAACGGGTCCGGCTTGACAACCTCTTCTACGCCGGCACCCACGGTTTCGATATCGTCGGGCCCGCCGGTTCCGGTATTCAACACCAGGTTGGGCAAGAATTTCTCCCGGCAATGGAAGAATTGCATCAGCGGCTCCGGGGCGCTCTCGGGCAGGTCGCCGGCCTGTTGCTGGAAACCAAGGGCCATTCCATCGCCGTCCACTACCGCCTGGTGGCGGAGGGGGCGGTGGCGGAGGTCGAGACCGTGGTCGACGGCCTGCTGCAAGACTACGCCGGGCTGCGCAAGACCCATGGGAAGAAGGTGTTCGAGATAAGGCCCCGTTTCGACTGGAACAAGGGCAAGGCGGTGGGGTGGATCCTCCAGGCGCTCGGGCTCGACCACCCGGGGGTCGTGCCCCTCTACATGGGTGATGACACCACC
>JAPOQB010000227.1 GCA_026710965.1 Deltaproteobacteria bacterium
AGGTAACAACCCATGTCGAGGTTTTCCTGGACGCTCATGTACGGGAAGATGCGCCGCCCTTCGGGGCAATGGGCGATGCCCAGGGACAAGATTCTCTGCGCCGACGCGTTGGATATGTCCTGCCCGTCGAAAACGATGCGCCCGGCCGCGGGCGGGAGCAGTCCCGATATCGCCTTCAGGGTCGTCGATTTTCCGGCCCCGTTGGCGCCGATCAGGGTCACCAGCTCGCCCTGGTTGACGACCATGGACAGGCCGCGGACGGCGCTGACCTTGCCGTAGCGGCATTCGAGGCCGGTGATCTCAAGCATCGGCGGCCGCCCCTCCGAGGTAGGCCCGGATGACCTCCGGGTGGCGACGGATCTCTTCCGGCGTGCCCTCGGCCAGGATGATTCCCTGATTGAGCACGATGACCCGGTCGGAAATGCCCATGACCACCCGCATGTCGTGCTCCACCAGGAAGATGGTGGTGCCCTGGTCGCGGATGGCCGAGACCCGGTTCATGAAGTCCTGGGTCTCCGACGGGTTCATCCCGGAGGCCGGCTCGTCCAGCAACAGCAGCGACGGCCGCGCCGCCAGGGCGATGGCCACCTCCAACAGGCGTTGCTCGCCGTAGGGCAGGTCCGACGCCAGCTCGCCGCCTCGGTGGGACAAACCCACCTGTTCCAGGATGGCGGCGGCCTGCATCCGCAGGTCGCGTTCCTCGGCCTTGATGCGCGGCAGGGCCAGCAGGATCTCCCAGACCCGGCCACGGCCACGGCGGTGCAGGCCGATCAGCATGTTGTCGATGACGCTCAGCCCGCTGAAGAGACTCGTCTTCTGGAAAGTCCGGACGACGCCCAGGTCGGCGACGTCGTTGGGCCGCAGGCCGTCCAGGGAAGCGCCGCGGTAGCGGACGCTGCCGGCGCTGGCCCGCAGGAACCCCGTGATGACGTTGAAGGCGGTGGTCTTGCCGGCCCCGTTAGGGCCGATGAGGCTGGCGATCTCGCCCTCGCGGACCACGAAATCCACGTCCGACACGGCCACCAGCCCGCCGAAGTGGACGGTGAGGCCCTCGACGCTGAGTGCGGTATCCGTCACCGCGCTCCCTCCGGGGTGCCGAGGCCGCCCTCGGGGGCGGCGAAACGCGCCTTCCACCACGACGTGACCGCGGGGACGATGCCCTGCGGCAGGAAGAACACGACGGCGATCATGAACACACCGTAGATCACCCACTGCACCTCGGGGCTGGCGAACTCCCGCAGCACCTCCGGCAGGATGCCGAAGATGAGGCCCCCCACCACCGGGCCGGCGGTGGTCCCCTTGCCGCCGGTGACCACCATGATCACCATGGTGACGGTGTAGATGAACAGGAAGATGTCCGGATCGACGATGCGGATATAGTGGGTGTAGAGCCCGCCGGCGGCCCCGGCCATGGCCGCCGAAATGATCGTCGCCAGGATCAGGTAACGGGTGACGTCGACGCCGACGGAAGCGGCCAGGGCCTCGTTTTCGCGCAGGCCGATCATGGCCCGCCCGGCCCGCGACCGCACCAGGCGACGGACCACGACGTAGGAAACGATAGCGATGACCAGGACCAGATAGTAGTTGGGCAGCTTTTGGTAGAAGGTCTGTTCCCAGAGACCCGGAATGGCGACGCCGAACGGCGGGATGTTGTTGAGCGCCATGGGGCCTTCGGTGAGGTCGACCCAGTTGAGGGAGATGAGCCGCACGACCTCGGCGAAGCTGATGGTGACGATGACGAAATAGGCGCCGCGGACCTTGAAGGCGATCTTGCCGATGAGCCATCCGAACAGGCCGGCGGCGGCGATGCCGGCGACGAAGGCGACCCACACCGACCGCGGCGCGAAAACGAACGTGTAGGAGCCGGTCAACTCGAGGTCGAAGCCCAGGGACACCAGCGCGCTGGTGTAGGCGCCGATGCCGAAGAACGCCACGTGGCCGAGGCTCAGTTGCCCGGTATAGCCAAGCAGCAGGTTGAGGCTGATGGCGGCGATGGTGAAGATGCCGGCGCTGATGAGGATATGGAGGATGTAGAGGTCCGTCATCCACAACGGGATGGAGAACCGGAACCCCACCCAGGCCGCTGTGACCGCGTGCTTCACCCGATGCGCTCCTTGGCGGCGAACAGCCCCGTCGGTTTGAACACCAGCACCAGGATGATCAGCAGGAAGCCCATGGCATCGCGATAGCCGGACGAGACGTAGCCGGCGCCCAGTTCCTCCGCCAGGCCCAGGACGAAGCCGCCGAGGGTGGCGCCGGGGATGCTGCCGAGCCCGCCGAGGATGACGATGGCGAAGGCCTTGAGCGCCGCCAGGTCGCCGATGGTCGGCGCCACCACGAAGACCGGG
>JAPOQB010000331.1 GCA_026710965.1 Deltaproteobacteria bacterium
GAGCCTGGAAGGCGTGCACAGCAAGCCGGCGCGCGGTGGCGCCAACCATGGCGTCACCCTGAGCGGCCACCTGAGTTGGTAGTCGTCGCGGCCTGCCCCCGCCGGCAAGAGCCCGGTCGGACAAGCCTCGTCCCCTGGTAGGGTGTCCTGCCGTGGCTTGTCTGGACACCGTTGGCTGCCGCAGTTTGTCTCTTCTATAGATTGACTCGCGCCATGCCGTCTGGCGGATAGCGGTCGCCCGCTGCCGCGTCCGGCGGGAACGCCGCATCCAGCACGGCGAAGTCCTCCGCTGTCAACACGATGTCGATGGCCTTGAGGTTCTCCTCCAGGTGGGTGCGCCGCTTGCAGCCGGGGATGGGAAACACGTTGCCGCCCTGGGCCAGCACCCAGGCGATGCAGACCTGCGCCGGCGTCGCGCCGTGGGCGTCGGCGACCCTTCGGATGGCGGCCACGCGCTCGCGGTTGGCGGCGGCGTTTTCGTCCGAGAAGCGTGGGAACTTGTGACGCGTGTCGCCTTCTTCCAGCGCGTCGCGGCCGCCCACGGTCCCCGCCAGGAAGCCGTAGCCGAGCGGCGCGTAGGCCATCAGCCCGAGGCTCAGTTCGTCGCACGCCGCAAGGTGTCCATTCTCGACGTCGCGGGTCCACAGTGAATACTCGTACTGTAGCGACACCAGCGGATGGACCTTCATGGCCCGGCGCAGGGTCCCGGGCGCGGCTTCCGAGAGGCCGATGAAGCGGGTCTTGCCTTCCTCCACCAGCCGGACCATGGCGCCCACCGATTCCTCGATGGGCACGGTGGGGTCGACCCGCGACATGCACAGCGCATCGAGCGTCTCGATGCCGAGATTCTTGAGGCTCGTCTCACAAATCTGGCGCAGCCGGTTCGGCGTGCCGCTGCCCTGGGCCACCGACGAGCCGTCGTTGGCGCGGACCGTGCCGGTCTTGGAGTGGATGAAGACCCGTTCGCGTTTCCCGCCTTTCAGCGCCTGGCCGATGAGCCGGTGGTTGTGTCCCTGACCGTAGCTGGCGGACGTGTCCAGCAGCGTGACCCCGAGGTCGATGGCCCGATGAATGGTGGCGATGGACTCGGCATCGTCCGCCGCGCCGTACGCGCCCGACATGGAGAAACAGCCGAGTCCGATGCGCGACAGCTTCTCGCCCGTGTTGCCGAAAATCGCTGTTTGCATGGGATGATCCTGGTGCTTCCGGGAGATCCTTCAGGCTTGTCCGATACCTGACCGCTTACAGGTCCAGCGTGCTCGGGGCGAAGACTTCTTCCAGCGCCAGCTTGCGCGGCGTGAGCTGCTGTTCGAAGGAGTAGTCGATGAGCGTTTGCAGCATGGCGGCATTGTCCTTGATGCCGTAGGGGAAGGGGTCCCGCCCCACGATGGAGCGGGTCTGCTCCAGGTACGCCGCGCCGAAGAAGAGGTCCGACGGGACGGCCCGCGGCAGTTGCCGGAGCCAGTGCTCCTTGGCCTTGGCGAAGGCGGCGAACAGGTTGAAGGCGAGCCAGGGGTGCTTCTCGTGCACGTCTCCCCGGATCACGAAACAGTGGTTGATGGGGACGAAGCCGTGGGCCTCCACGTAGCGCTTGCCTTCCGCCATCAGGTCCGGGAAAAGCGGCCGGACCAGGTCCTCGTCGCCTTCCCGGCGGTCGCCGGTGGAGCGGTCGATGACGTTGGGCTCGGCATGGAAGGTGCTCAGCAGCATGGCGGTGTCGAGCTCTCCGCCCACCAGCATGGAGATCAGGCTCTTGTCCTCCGGGATCCGGTGGAAGCGGATGCCTTCCGGCGGGGTAAACCCGGTGGCGCCGCCGTGGCTCAGCGCCTCGCTCCGCTCCATGTGCCAGTCGACGCCGTATTGGGACACGCCGAAGTCGTGCTCCAAAGTGCCGCGAGTCCAAAGCGCGGCGGTCTGCTGGTATTCGCCCACGCCGATGCGCTTCCCCGCCAGTTCCTCGGGCCGATGGATGCCGGAATCCTTGTGGACGTAGAGCGCCCCGTGCATGAAGCGCCGGGAGGGGAACACCGGGATGGCCACCATGTCGTGGCCCCGGGCCTTGGCGATGAGCAGGGAGGACATGGACATCTCGGCAACGTCGAACTCGCCGAACTTAAGCTGTCGCCAAAAGGTCTCCGAGGGGTTCGAGTGGGTCCACACGAGCTCCGCCCCCTCCACCGGCACGGTGCCGTCGAGGAGCGGGGAGATGCGTTCGTATCGGGAGGAAACCAGGCTGAGTTGGAGCTTCTTCATCGTGGGCCTCTCTGCGAGAGTCGCGCGGGCGATTGGGCGTGTCCGCCCATCGAAGGCGGACCCGGTCCCGCCGCCCCTGGACCCCGGATCAAGCTTGACCCGGAATCCGGGGTGGCGGGGAAGGGGAGCGGACCGGGGGTATTCCGGTGCCGCTACTGGGGCGTCACACAAGCGGTCAGCACGGACGGAAGCTCCGGCAGCACCGGCTCCCAGGAGTCGCCGCGGTCACGGGTCACGTACACGGCGCCCATGCCGCGATCCTTGGGATCGAACCCGAAGCCGCGGGAGCCGTCCCCCATGGCGGCGAAAACCGTGTTCGGATCTTCGGGGTGGCGCTGCAGGGTCCAGGGCATGTACGGCATCATCTCGGCCAGGCCGTTGGTGGCGGTGCGCCAGGTTCCGCCCTCGTCATCGCTCAGCATGATCACGCCGTGGGGGTTGGTGCTCTCGCCGCGCCAGACTCCGGGGGAGCCGCGCCCGCCGCACACCATCATCCGCGGATTGTCGCCCGGCAGGAAGAACCAGTCGTGGGTGTAGCTGTACTTCTCGGTGTAGCCCCACGGCATGCCGTCCTCGACCCTGCGCCACTGGCGTCCGCGGTCGTCGCTACGGAAGAAACCCCGGGCGCACGACACGTAGTAGCGGTCCTTGCTGCCCGGATAGTTGTAGATGTGGTGCATGTCGAGGTAGTCGATGCCGGCGCTGGCGTCCTCCCAGGTCTTGCCCCGGTCTTCGCTGCGCACGACCCCGCCGTGCTCCAGCGTCAGCAGCACGAGATCGGCGTCGTCCGGATGGATGAAGATGTTGCAGACGTGCGGGAACTGCACGCCGACGTAGGGTCCGGGGACGCACCACTGGTTCTGGACCTCCTCGGGCATCTGTTGCAGGCTTTCCAGGTTTTCCCAGGTGTCCCCGCCGTCCTCGCTGCGCATGAGCTGCACCGGCCCGAGTCCGGCATAGACAACGCGGTCGTCGTGAGGATCCACCGCGAAGCAGCGGGCGTCGCCTTCGATGACCCTCTTCCAGCTCTTGCCCGCGTCGTCGCTGCGGTAGGCGCCGTCGAAGGGCACGGCGGCAAAGACGCGCTCGGGCCGGGTCCTGCAGGCTGCCAGGCCGTCCACGGTCTGTCCGGGAAAATGCTCGCCGCACGCCTCCAACCCACCGCCGCGGTCCTCGTAGACGGTGAGCCCGCCATTGAACGCCACATAGAACCGGAGTGAATCGCGCATCGGTCTCTCCTTTCGTGAGTCTCTGATCGGACGGCGTCCTTCGACTTCGCTTACGCTACGCCTGTCCTGAGCTTGTCGAAGGGCTCAGGACGAACGGAAGGCTCACGCCACGCTCAGCACAACGGAAGCCTTACGCTACGCTCAGCACGAGCGGAAGAATATCCTTCAGCCGTTAGGACCAGCGGCGGAATGCCCCTCCACCGTTGGGACGAACGGCGGAATGTCCTTCAACTGTCAGGACCAACCGGCGGAATGCCCCTCCCCCGTTCGTCCTGAGCCCTTCGACAAGCTCAGGACAGGCGTAGCGAAGCGAAGCGAAGTCGAAGGACGCCGTCTCGAAGGACGCCACCCCTTAGCGCGGCGCCACCAGAATTTCTTCCCGCGGGAAGTGGTCCATGATCTCGGCGCCGTCCTTGGTCACCACCACCATGTTCTCCAGCCGCACGCCGCCCACGCGGGTCTCGCCCTCGCGGCTCTCGATGGCGATGGTCATGCCTTCCTCGAACACCTGCGGGTAGTTCAGGGACCACTGGCGGTTGATGATCGGGATGTCGTAGTTGGTGCTCCCCTGGGTCAGGCCGATGCCGTGACCGATCTCGCTGGCCAGCACCTCGCACTCCTCGTCGTAGCCCCAGCTCGACGCCGGCGGAAAGTGCTTGGCGGCGTCGGCGGTGGTGGCGCCGGGCTTGATGGCGTCGATGACGCCGTCAATGCTGTCCTTGACCCGCTTGTACCAGTCCAGCTCCTGGGCGTTGGGCTTCCGGCCGACGATGAAGGTCCGGTAGGTGCAGGTGGCGTATCCCTGATAGGTCAGGCCGCAGAGCGAGCCGTACAGCAGGTCGCCGGTCTGCAGCAGCCGGCTCGACTGATGGAAGCCGCGGTCGAAGGTGCTGGGCCCGGAGCGCCAGCCCCCGGGCGGAGCCGACTCCGCGCCCATGTCATAGCCCGCCTTGGTGGCGATGCCCGAAAGCTCGGTGTCCCGCACTCCCGGCTTGGCGGCCTCCCAGATGCTGTACCAGACGCCCTCCACGATGGCCGCGGCGGTCTTGAGGCAGTCGATCTCGTCGGCCGTCTTGATTTTGCGGATCTCCTTCATCACCAGGCTGAAGTCCACCAGGTTCTTGACGCCGGCGTTGGTGAGGGCCTCGCGCGCGATGCCGTCGAAGGCGCTGAAGCCGATCTTCTCGTTCAGCAGTCCCCGGCTCTTGAGCTCGTCGTGGATGTCGGCGGCGAACTGCCGGGCCTCGTCCTTGGCCGCCTCGATGCCGCAGGCCGCGGTGAGCCAGGCCCGCGCCGGC
>JAPOQB010000213.1 GCA_026710965.1 Deltaproteobacteria bacterium
CATGCGCACGACTGCTCCCGGGTGACGCTCGCTCAAGGCCTGTTGGTATTCGGCCAGCCACGTTGTTTCGTCGGGTGTCAGTTGCAGCGTGTCCTTCATACCTTCACCTCAAGAACATGGGACAACTCGTTGAGATGCCTCGCACGAGCGATCACGTGCGCCGAGCGATTCAGGTCACCGACCGGCGGCCCGGTTCCACCTGCGCCGGCTGATTGAACGGGCGGTCGTGGCGGAGGCTCGGAACGCGTCTGCGGACGCTGGCGACGCTCTCCATGTCGACGGCGGCGACGATGGTGCTGACGCCGTCGCCGCCCTCGGCCAGCACTTCGCCCCAAGGCGAGACGATGAGGGAGTGGCCGTAGACGGCCCCGCCGCCGGGCACGGGGCCGACGGCGCAGGGGGCCACCACCACCGCGCCGTTCTCGATGGCGCGGGCGCGGTTCAATACGTGCCAGTGGGCCTGTCCGGTGACCTTCATGAAAGCTGCCGGCACGGCCAGAATCTCGGCGCCGGCCTGGGCCAGCGAACGGTAGAGGTGGGGAAAGCGCAGGTCGTAGCAGGTGGTCATGCCGAGGCGGCCCCAGGGGGTGTCCGTCACCACGGCCTGCTTGCCGGGATTGATCACGGCGGACTCGCGATAACGCTCGGTTTCGGACAGGTCCACGTCGAACAGGTGGATCTTGTCATAGCGGGCGCGGACCTCACCCTTGTCGTCCACCAGGAAACCGCGGTTGATGAGCCGGCCTTCAGGCCCGTCCACCGCTATCGAGCCGATCAACATCCACACTCCGGCATCGCGGGTGAAGGCGCGCAGGGCCTCGAGCACGGGGTGGCTCGCCTCCGGCGCGGCCGGGGGATTGAGCACGCCGTTCTCGCTCTTGAGGCCGCCGCAATACTCGGGCAGACACACGAATTCGGCGCCCGCCGCCACTGCGTCACCGGCCAGGCGGCAGGCGGCCTCGATGGCCTCGTCGAAGGTCGGCAGCGCCGGCGTCTGGACGCAGCCGATGCGTACTTCGCGCGTTGTCGTCATGGTTCCATCTCCCTGTCGTGTAATGCCCCCAAGTTTAACGCTTTGGCAAGGAATTACGAAGCTTTGACGCGGGCCGGTCCGGAGGCGCGGCACGGGCCGGGCATCGGGTTACGCCTTCGGCGACCCGACCTGCCGGGAGGGCGTCAGCTCCTCGATGAGCTTTCCATGTTGGGGGTAGCGCTCGAGCAGCTCTTGCCGCGCGGGCAGTTCGAAATCGGCGAAGTCGAAGCCCGGGATACAGGTGCAGGCCACCAGGGCGTATCCTTGGCCGCCGTCCACGGAAGCGCCGAACAGCGAGCCACCGGGGACCAACGCCTGGAGGCGCTGCCCCTCGTCCGGGTCGGGGCCCATGCTGATGGGCGTGTAACGGCCGGCCGCGTCGATGACGTGCACGGTGAGGGCCGAACCCGTGTGGAAGTGCCACAATTCGTCCTGCCTGATGCGGTGTAGTGCGGAGACCTCGTCGTGCTGCAGGAGAAAGTAGATGGAGGTGCCGAGGTTGCGGGAGCCGTTGTAGCCGGGCAATACGGCGGCAGGCACCGTGGCCCGGGATCGATAGACTTCCTTGAAATGGCCGCCTTCGGGATGCGGTTGCAGTCCGAGGCGGTCTATCCAGTAGGCGGCGTCATGCACGAAGTGTCCTCCTGGAGGCGTCTCCCCGCCCACCTGGATTCCGGCTTCCGCCGGAATGACGGGTCCGGGCATCCGGGGTTATTCCTTGGTAGTTGCGGCGCCGGACTCGGGGTGCGGTCCAGTTTCATGACGAGAGGCCCCGGCATCAGCCAGCGTCCTGCAAGGTCGGACGCCATAGCGCCAGGTCTCCGCCGCCCTCGAAGTGGAACCGGCGGAGGGCTTCGGGGTCGAGGGCGACGCCGAGGCCGGGCCCGTCAGGCGGTCGCATGAAGCCGTTCTTCGGTTCCAGGGGCTCCTGGAGCAGTTCGCTGCGGAGCGGGTTCTCGTTGTAGTCGAACTCCATGACCGAGCTGTTGTCCAGGGC
>JAPOQB010000173.1 GCA_026710965.1 Deltaproteobacteria bacterium
AAAGAAGTTCATGGGACGGGAGTACGACGGCACGTACCGCATGTCGTTCCTCATCGACCCCATGGGCAGGATCGCCAAGGTCTACGAGAAGGTGAAGCCCGACCAGCACGCGCAAGAGGTGCTCGATGACCTGGCGGAGCTGGCGTAGAATGTTCCGGAAGCTGGACGCCATGCCGAACGGCACAGGGGCGGGGACAGGAGCCTCGTTGGGATGAGCGGGTGATCGACGCGGACGCACGGCAGGGGGACGAGGCATTCATGGCGCGCGCCCTGGCCGAGGCCGAGGCCGCGAGCCGGGAAGCGGAGGTTCCCGTCGGAGCGGTGGTGGTGTCCGGCGGGTCGGTGATCGGCCGGGGACACAACCTGCGCGAGGCCCTGGCCGATCCCACGAGCCACGCCGAGATTCTGGCCATCAGGGAGGCGGCCCGGGAACGCGCGTCCTGGCGGCTGGACGACTGCACGCTGTACGTCACCCTCGAGCCCTGCGTCATGTGCGCGGGCGCCATCGTCCAGGCCCGCATCAAGCGCCTCGTGTTCGGCTGCCCGGACCCCAAGGGCGGCGCCGTGCGGTCGCTCTATCAGGTTTGCGACGACACGCGGCTCAACCACCGAGTGGCCGTCACCCAAGGCATCCTGGCCGAGCGGTGTGGAGGCATGCTCAAACGGTTCTTCGCCGGCCTGCGGGGTTCCGAGGCGGGCGGGGAGAGCGGATGATATCAGGCGCGGAACCCGCCTGGCTCGGGCGAGGCGGCCGCGGGAGGGGGCAAGCACCGTCGCTCTGCCGGTCGACGTGATGGATACCACCGCGAAATTCCTGAGCGGCTACGCCGCCTCCCTGCACTACCGGGACCTCCCTCCCGATACGATTCACGAGACCCGCCGGCGGATCCTCGATTCGGTGGGTTGCGCGCTGGCGGCTTTCGCCGCCGAGCCGTGCCGCATCGCCCGGGAGCTGGCGCCCGCCGTCCACGGCGGGGCGGCCGCGCGAATCCTGGGGACCGGGCAGGCCACGTCCCCGGATATGGCCGCCTTCGCCAACACCGCAATGATCCGCTACCTGGACTGCAACGACAGCTTCGTGTCGCCGGGCGGCGGGCATCCCAGCGACATGCTGCCGGCGGTGCTGGCGGCGGCGGAGGTGGCCGGCGCGTCCGGCCGCGCGGTAGTGGAAGCGGTGGTCCTCGCCTACGAGATCTACGGACAGTTCGCGGACCGCTTCGCCACCCGCGAGAAGGGGTGGGACCAGGGGCTCTTCATCGGGCTGGCGAGCGCCTG
Organism: Deltaproteobacteria bacterium; assembly: GCA_026710965.1. Classification (GTDB taxonomy): domain Bacteria; phylum Desulfobacterota; class Binatia; order UBA9968; family JAJDTQ01; genus JAJDTQ01. The sequence goes on from JAPOQB010000173.1 coordinate 1,276, forward strand.
TGCCGCGGGCAAGGTCCTGGGGCTGCCGCAGGACCGGCTCGCCCACGCCATGTCCATGACGGCGGTGTCCCAGGTGCCGCTGGGCCAGACCCGGGTCGGTGAGCTGTCCATGTGGAAAGGTTGCGCCACCGCCATGGCCGTGCGCAACGGCGTCTTCGCCGCGCTGCTGGCCCGTGGCGGGATGGATGGACCCCCTCAACCTTTCGAGGGCCGCTCCGGCCTTTTCGAGCAGGTGACCGGCCCGTTGCAGCTCGACGGATTCGGCGACGCCCGGGCGGGCGCCGGGGTCAAGCTCGAGGACACCAGCATCAAGTACTTCCCGGCGCAGATCCACACCCAGGCCGGCGCCGCCATGGCCCTGGAGCTGAGGGACGAGTTCGACCTGGGTGATCTGGAACGCATCCGCATCGCCACCTATGCCGTGGCGGTCCGGAACGCCGCCGGCGAACCCGAGAAATGGGATCCCAAGACCCGCGAGACCGCCGATCACAGCCTCCCGTATGTGGTTGCCGCCGCCCTGACCGACGGCGCGCTGACCCCGGCCAGTTTCGACGAGGAGCGTATCGGAGATCCGCTGCTCCGGCCGCTCATGCGCAAGGTCGAGGTCAGCGAAGACCCCGAGGCCACCCGCAACTATCCCGCACAACAGCGGGCGCGAATGGAAATCGCGTTGCGTTCCGGACGCCGGCTGACTCGGGCCGCCGACTACCCCAAGGGCCACGGCCGGAATCCGCTGTCCGACGGCGAGCTGGAGCTGAAGTTCCGGGGCCTCACGTCGGCCGTCCTGCCTCGGGAGCGCCAGCAGGCTCTCTTGGGGCGTCTGTGGCGATTCGACGAGCTTGAAAATCTTGATGGGTTGTTCGAAGCTGCACGGGTCGACTAACTGCCTCTCCTTCCGAGAGCGTCCATTCAAGAGGAGGTGCCATCATGTCCAAGCTGACACAGTTTCGCTCGTGGAATTTCAATGCCGAGGACCTGGACAAGACCGTGAGCTTCTACCAGGATGTCCTCGGAGCCACGGTCCGCAAGAAACACGTGGTCGCCGGCGTCGACGTCGTCCGCCTCAATCTTGGCGGCGCGGTCCTGGGCGTCTTCGACGCCTCCAGGGACCGCCACCCCCGGGTCCCTCACCACACTTTCGAGATCGACGCAGCGGGCGAACCCGAAGACTTCGTCAAGGAGATCGAGGCCAGGGGCGCCAAGGTGAGCGAAATCCGCCGCCACGGCGAGGGCAAGGGGTACTCCGTCTACGTCATCGACCCCAGCGGGAACCGCCTGGAGCTTTCCACATCCTCCGGATAGCGTTGAGGGTGGACGAGGAGGCTCCTTGTTTTTTCTTGACTTGACCATGCTTCGCCCATAGTCTCGGAGGGGAACACTGTGACCACACGGTTATGCGGTTCGAGACTGCCGAGAACGGCGCGAACCGCCGCCGACGGCCGGTTGTCGGTGGCGGCCCAGGGGCGAAAGGAGACTTACATGCAGTATCATGAAGTTCGAGGCGGGTTCCGTGCGTTCTTCGCAAAGTGTGTGCTTCCGGCGGGGTTGACACTGGGTGTCTTTTTCGTGACCGCGTCGTCATCGATGGCCGCGTCCGTGGAGGCCATGCTGGTCAGCGCTCCCAACGTGCCGCCGCCCATCACCCGTACCGAGCCGGCCCACGTGATGGTGAACCTGGTCATCGAGGAGAAGGTCGCCGATTTGTCCGAGGGCATCCAGTACGACTTCTGGACCTACAACGGGAAGGTTCCCGGTCCGTTCATACGGCTGCGCCAGGGCGACACCTTCGAGGTGCGGCTGGATAATTCCAAGGGCAAACACACGCATACCGTGGATTTCCACGCGGTCACGGGGCCCGGCGGCGGCGCTGCCGCGCTGATGGCGGATCCCGGCAAGACGTCCATAGGAGTCTTCAAGGCGCTCAACGCGGGCTTCTTCGTATACCACTGCGCGGCCCCTCCCGTTCCCGCGCACATTTCCAGCGGCCTGTACGGAGTCATTCTGGTGGAACCCGCAGGCGGCATGCCGAAGGTGGACCGCGAGTACTACGTCATGCAGAGCGAGTTCTACACCGAGAAGGAACTCGGCGAGCCGGGCTTGCAGAGCTACTCCTCGGAGAAGGGTGAAGCCGAGACCCCTGAGTACATCGTCTTCAACGGTCACACGCAGTCACTGATAGGGGACGGTGCGCTCAAGGCAGACGTGGGCGAGACCGTGCGTCTGTACGTGGGCAACATCGGACCGAACAAGATCTCGTCGTTCCACGTCATCGGTGAAATCTTCGACGCGGTGTACCGGGAAGGGTCGGTGAGCAATCCCTAGAAGAACATCCAGACGACCCTCATTCCCAGCGGCTCCGCTTCCATCGTGGAGTTCAAGGTGGACGTGCCGGGGGCCTACCTGCTGGTGGACCACGCCATCTTCCGCATCCTCCGGGGGGCTGCCGGCGTGCTCGCCGTGGGTGGAGCCGAGCAGCCTGACATATACGCCGTCAAGCAGTCAGGGACCGGAGCGAAGTAAGGACACGCCAAGTGCCGCGGCCTGCACGGCCGTGGCGTGGTTGCGCCATCGGAACGGCGCCGGCGGGTCAAGGGTGAACCGGCCGGCGCCGTCTTATGCCGACAAGCGGCAAATGCCTTTGTAGCAGCGCGGAAATCTCATCATGCCGAATCCCAGGAGGGCACCGCTTGGCGCGCTCTGCGCCGCACTGGCGCTGTTCATTCTCGCGGTACCGCAACCCGCGGCGTCCGATCAGGTCCTCATCGCCAAACGCGAGTCCGTCTACAACAACATCTACATCTTCAAGGAAGGCCCGATCGTCACCATGACGTTCGGTCACAACCGGGCGCTCTACACCGAGACGGTGTACGATACGCGCGACGAGCTCGCACTCCCTTCACGGTACACACGGTACATGACCACCGTCCTGGCCTACGCGGGCGAGGTGGACCGCGTCCTCGAAATCGGCTTCGGCGGGGGTCGGACCGCATGGTACCTCCACAGGACCATGCCCGACCTTGAAGTCACGTCAGTGGAGCTCGACCCGGAGGTATTCGAGCTGGCCAAACGTCACTTCGGGGTCCGCCTCGAACGGAACTTCAATGTCTCCATCGAGGATGGGCGCCGGTATGTCATGAGGCGGAGAACGCAGTGGCCGGTGATCCTGATCGACGCCTATCGTAGCGCGTTCGTGCCCTTTCATTTGCTGACAACGGAGTTCTACAAGCTTGTGAAGACCCGCGTCAGGCCCGGCGGCGCCGTGGCGCAAAACGTCGAGCCCAACACCATGATGTTCGACGCCGCCCTGGTCACCATCGGCAAGGTATTCGACCATGTGGACCTGTACGATGCCGGAGGCAACGTGGTCATGATCGCCTATGACGGGCCCAGGCGCGAACCGGCGCTGCTGGCGTCAACCGCCGCAAGGCTGGACCAGGCGTTCGGGTTCAAATACCCGTTGAGCGAAATGGTCACCCAACGACGCATCGTCGAGCGCCTGCCGGATACCGCGGTGCTCACGGATGACTTTGCGCCGGTGGAATCGCTGCGCGCAATCAAGCAGCACAATCGCAAACTGGACGAATTCCTGAAAGGGAAGTGGTGATGGGACGTGTGATCGGTTCGGTGTGGTTGTTCCTGCTGATTTTTCTTTCCGGTTTCGCCCTCATGGGCTTCGAGATGTTGGGGAGCCGTTACCTCAACCCCTACTTCGGCAGCGGCATCACCACCTGGGCCTGCCTGATTTCGGTTGTGCTCTTCGCCATGATGGTCGGCTACACCGTGGGTGGCATCATCGCCGACCGGTCCCGGGAAATCTGGATCGTATCGAGCGTGCTCTCCGTTGTCGG
>JAPOQB010000132.1 GCA_026710965.1 Deltaproteobacteria bacterium
AAACCCACCACCGTCGGCGAAGCCGCCGGCGGCAAGGCCGCCAGCGAGGGCCGCATCAAGCAGACCCGGGCGCAGATCGAGGAGACCACCTCCGACTACGACCGCGAGAAGCTGCAGGAGCGGCTGGCCAAGCTGGCCGGCGGCGTGGCCGTGGTCCCGGGGGGAGCCGCCACCCAGATCGAGATGAAGGAGAAGAAAGCCCCGGGCGAGGGTGGACTGCACCCCACCCGCCCCGCCCGCGGCGCCCGCGCGCACGTGGCCCGCGCCCCCGCCCCCGGCAAGTTTGCCCAGCCGCTCCTGCAGCTTCTCGCGGTCGTAGTCGGAGGTGGTCTCCTCGATCTGCGCCCGGATCTGCTTGATGCGGCCCTCGATGTCGGCCTTGCCGCCGGCGCCTTCGACGACGGTGGTGTTTTCCTTGTCGACGATGATCTTCTTGCACGTCCCGAGATCGTTCAGGGTCACGTTCTCGAGCTTGATGCCGAGCTCCTCGGCGATCATCCGGCCGTTGGTGAGGATGGCAAGGTCTTCAAGCATGGCCTTGCGGCGGTCGCCGAAGCCCGGGGCCTTGACCGCGATGCACTTGAAGGTACCGTGGATCTTGTTGACCACCAGGGTCGCCAGGGCCTCGCCCTCGACGTCCTCGGCAATGATCAGCAGCGGCTTGCCACTCTTGGCGATGTTCTCCAGCACCGGCAGCAGGTCCTTCATGCTGGAGATCTTCTTCTCATGGATCAAGATGTAGGGCTCGTCGAGAATCCCTTCCATGCGCTCGGGGTCGGTGACGAAGTAGGGGGAGAGGTAACCGCGGTCGAAACGCATGCCCTCGACCAGCTCCAGCGTGGTCTCAAGGCCCTTGGCCTCCTCGACCGTGATGACGCCTTCCTTGCCGACCTTGTCCATGGCGTCCGCCAGGATCTCGCCGATGGTCTTGTCGTTGTTGGCGGAAATGCTGCCGACCTGGGCGATCTCGGAGCGGTCCCGGGTCGACTTGGACAGCTTCTGGAGTTCGGACACGACCTTCTCCACCGCCTTGTCGATGCCGCGCTTCACCGCCATCGGATCATGGCCGGCGGCGACGATCTTGAGGCCTTCGGTGAAGATGGCCCGGGAAAGCACCGTGGCCGTGGTGGTGCCGTCACCGGCCACGTCCGAGGTCTTGCTGGCGACCTCCTTGACCATCTGCGCGCCCATGTTCTCGAACTTGTCCTCGAGCTCGATCTCCTTGGCGACGGTGACGCCGTCCTTGGTCACGTTGGGGGCGCCCCAGGACTTCTCCAGCACCACGTTGCGGCCCTTGGGCCCCAGGGTGCAGGTAACCGTGTCCGCGAGGATCTTGACCCCTTTCAGGACCTTGGCCCTCGCCTCTTCACTGAATCTTATGTCCTTTGCAGCCATTTTCGTTCGTCCTTCCTATTCGACGATCCCGAGGATATCGTCTTCCCTCATAATGAGATGCTCGTCGCCGCCCAGCTCGATCTCCGTGCCGGAGTACTTTCCGAACAGGACCTTGTCCCCCTCCTTGACGTCAAGCGCCACCACCTTGCCATCCTCGCGCCTGCCGGAACCCACCGCCACCACCATGCCCTCCTGCGGCTTCTCCTTCGCCGAGTCCGGGATGATGATGCCGCCAGCCGTCTTCTCTTCCTCGTCGAGCCTCTTGACGATGATCCTGTCGTGCAAAGGCTTCACTTTTGCCGCCATAAGAACCTCCCTTTAAGAGTGTGTTGATAGGATTTGAGCGCGAATTTAAGCACGATTTTCTTGCAGTCAAGGGGCGTCCGGGGTATTTCCTGAGGTATTTCTTACGGAGGGACACAACGTGTTGAAAATCTGGGGAAGAAAGACTTCATCCAACGTGCAAAAGGTGCTGTGGTGCTGCGGGGAGCTGGAGATACCGTTCGAGCGCATCGACCTCGCCGGGGAGTTCGGCGGCAACAGGGAGGAGCCCTACCTGAGCCTGAACCCCAACGGCGTGGTCCCCACCATCGAGGACGGGGATTTCGTCCTGTGGGAATCCAACAGCATCGTCCGCTATCTGGTGAACAAGTACCAGGGTGGCAGGCTTCTCCCCGGGACTCCCGAGGGGCGGGGCAACGCCAACCGCTGGATGGACTGGCAGTTGACCACCCTGAACGCCTTCATGGTGCCCATTTTCTTCGGCACCATCCGGACCCCGAAGGCCGAGCAGGACCCGGCCGCCATCGAAAAGGCGGTGGCCGCGGCGGTGCCCAAGTGGGAGATCATCGAACGCTACCTCGAAGGCCAGAGCTACCTCGCCGGCGATTCCTTCACCATCGGCGACATCCCCGTGGGCATCTGGGCCTACCGCTGGTTC
>JAPOQB010000252.1 GCA_026710965.1 Deltaproteobacteria bacterium
ACGCTACCTCTACCCGCTGCTGCGGGACGAGAAGCGCGCCTGCTTCGCCCAGACCGAGCCCGACGCCGGCTCCGACCCGGGCTCCATGCGCACCCGGGCCGTGCGCGACGGCGACGAATACGTGATCAACGGGGTCAAGCGTTTCATCAGCGACGCGGACGAGGCCGACTTCGCCCAGGTGATGGTGTCCACGGACCCCAGCAAGGGCTCCCACGGCGGCATCTCCTGTATCCTGGTGGACATGGACAACCCGGGGGTGAAGGTCACCGCCAAGTACAAGACCATGATGGGCTACGAGCCGTGCGAGATCGTCTTCGACAACTGCCGGGTGCCGGCGGCCAACATGATCGGCGAGGAAGGCGAGGGGTTCAAGCTCGGACAGAAGTGGCTCGGCATCGGCCGGCTCAAGCACGGAGGACGCGCCATCGGCGTGGCCCAGCGCGCCATCGAGATGGGCGCCGCGGACGCCAAGCAGCGGGTGACCTTCGGCAAGCCGTTGTCGGAGCGCCAGGCGATCCAGTTCAAGCTGGCGGATTCCTATACCGAGCTCCACGCCGCCACCTTGATGGTCTACCACGCCGCCTGGAAGTACGATCAGGGCGAGGACATGCGCAACGAGGGCTACATGGTCAAGGTGTACGCCGACGAGATGTCCTTCCGGGTGGTGGACCGGGTGCTGCAGATCCACGGCGGCATCGGCTTGACCACGGACCTCCCCATCGAGTACTGGTTCCGCGACCAGCGCAGCCGGCTGATCACCGAGGGCGCGTCCGAGGTCATGCGCATGGTCATCGCGCGGCACGTGCTGCGACAGTACGGCGCCTGAGCCCTCGACTCAGGTCCGTACGCTGTCCGGAGATTTGGAGATGCACCGGCTTCGTGCTATAAAATGCTGATTCAATCGAGGTCTACGATGAAAGCCGACATACATCCCGAATACAAACCCGTGAACGTCGTATGCGCCTGCGGCAACTCGTTCGAGGTACGATCCACCGCCAAGGCCATCCATACCGAGATCTGCGCCAGTTGCCATCCGTTCTACACCGGCAAGCAGAAGCTCCTCGATACCGCCGGCCGGGTCGAGAAGTTCAAGAGGAGATACGGTATCAAGGACTGAGGGGACGATCCTGACCGGCTCTTATCGGCAAAGGGGCAAAGGGTGGCGCGAATTCCCTTTGCCCCTTTGCTTTTTGTAGGGAACAGGCCGTGACCATGCTCGAGAAAATGGCAGAGGTGGAGAGCCGCTACGACGAGCTCGAGGACCTTCTGGCAGACCCCAAGCTGGTGGAGGACCGCAAGGAGTACTCCCGGGTCGCCAAAGAGCGGTCGGATCTGGCCGAGATGGTGACGTGTTACCGCGAGTGGCGCCGGCTCGAGCAGGAAGTCCGGGACAGCCGCGAGCTGCTGGACGACGGCGACCCGGACGTCCAGGAGCTGGCCGCCGAGGAGTTGGAGGGGTTGAAGGGGAGGCAGGACGCCCTGGAGCAGCAGTTGAGGGTGCTGCTCCTGCCCAGGGATCCCAATGACGGCAAGAACGTTCTGCTGGAAATCCGTGCCGGAACGGGCGGCGAGGAAGCGTCCCTCTTCAGCGCGGATCTCTTCCGCATGTACAGCCGCTACGCCGAGACCCGGGGCTGGAGGGTGGAGGTGCTGAGCTCCAATCTCACCGGTCTGGGAGGGTTCAAGGAGATCATCGCGCTCATCGAGGGGCAGGGGGCCTACAGCCAGCTCAAGTTCGAGGGGGGCGTGCACCGGGTCCAGCGGGTGCCGGTGACCGAGACCTCGGGGCGCATCCACACGTCGGCGGTGACCGTCGCGGTGCTGCCGGAGGCTGACGACGTGGACGTGGCCATCGATCCCCGAGAGTTGCGCATCGATGTCTTCCGCTCCTCCGGTCCCGGCGGGCAGAGCGTCAATACCACGGACTCGGCGGTGCGGATCACGCACGTGCCCACCGGCATCGTGGTCTCGTGCCAGGACGAGAAGTCGCAGCACAAGAACAAGGCCAAGGGCCTCAAGATCCTGCGCGCCCGTCTCCTGGAGAAGACCCAGGAGGCGCAGCGCTCGGAGATCGCCGCCTCGCGCAAGCTCATGGTGGGCAGCGGCGACCGCAGCGAACGGATCCGCACCTACAACTTTCCCCAGGGACGCGTGACGGACCACCGCATCAACCTCACGCTGTACAAGCTCGACCAGGTCATGGACGGCGGCGTGAAGGACCTGATCGACGGCCTGACCACGTTCCACCAGGCGGAA
>JAPOQB010000127.1 GCA_026710965.1 Deltaproteobacteria bacterium
ACGGTTCCGGTAGACCCGCTGATCTACCGGTTCCACGAGATCACCCAGGTCTACGGCACCTCGATGAAGGCCGTCATCCACGAGATGTTCGGCGACGGTATCATGAGCGCCATCGACTTCGAGATCGACGTCCAGAAGAAGCAAGACCCCAAGGGAGACCGCGTGGTCGTCACCTACAGCGGAAAGTTCCTGCCCTATCGCAAGTGGTGACCGCGCGGGTTCCCTTCTCCTGGCCATCGCGGATGACGTGCCGGCCTATCCAGACTCCGCGGCGGCCCTGCGCTTCGACCGCGTCATCCACGCCATCGCGCGGTCGGCGGAGAAGGGAGCCCGGGTCCGGGTGGTGACAAGGTCCCTCGCCGCCTCGGGTCCGGTCTGATAACGTCCATCCAGGAGACCGTGGGATCATCGGCGTTCGCGTCGGGATGGCAAGGCTGGAATGGATCGAAGAGATTGCGGTCTACTGGAGGAACTGCGGGAGCGGGTCGCCCGGGAGTGCGCCCAGGGAGGGCCGTCCGGTATTGCCCGCGCGGAGACCGTGATCCCGCGCACCGACCCTTTGGCGTGGTTGCGGGCCCAGCGTGGGTGACATGTTCAAAGTTTCAAGCGTGAGAAAGGCTTTCTTGTCTCACGTAGGGCATGCCAGTGGTCAACCGCCAACACTCAGGTCAGGCTCCCGATAGCCGCCTGGATAACGCCCAGCAACGGAGCCGGGTACACGCCGAACCAGATGAGCAGCACCGTCAGGCCGGCGAGCACGAGTCCCTCGGGGAGGGAGAAACGGCGGGTGGCCGGCAGGGGTGAGGACAGGTCCTCGGGCGCCGGCAGGTACATCGTGATGATGATGCGGAGGTAGTAGTAGAGGCCGATGACGCTGCTGACCACGAGTAGGATCACGAGGGTCCAGAGATCCGACAGCACGCCGGCGGCGAGGACGTAGAACTTGCCGACGAACCCGGCGGTCAGGGGAATCCCGGCCAGGGAGAAGAGCATCAGCGACAACGCCCCGCTGACCCAGGGGCGGCGCCAGAAGAGGCCCCGGTAGTCGCTGACCTCGTCGGCCTCCTTGCGCTCGTCCGAAAGCGCGGTGATGATGCCGAAGACGCCCAGCGAAGTGATGAAGTAGGCCACCAGGTAGAACGTCACCGCCTGGGAGCCTTCCCGGGACGCGGCGATGACCGCCACCAGCAGGTAGCCGAGATGGGCGATGGAGGAATAGGCCAGCAGGCGCTTGATGTTCTCCTGCAACAGCGCCAGCAGGTTGCCGAGGAACATGGAGGCCACGGCGATGATGGCCAGCACCGTCGCTACCGAGTCGTAGTCCAGCAGCCCGCCGTACTGTCCGTAGCGGAGCAGCAGCGCCACCATGGCGCCCTTGGACACGGTGGTCAGGTAAGCCGTCACCGGAGTGGGGGCGCCCTGGTAGACGTCCGGAGCCCACATGTGGAACGGCACCACGGCCAGCTTGAAACCGGCCCCGATGACCACCATGCCGAAGCCCCCTAGCAGCAACAGGGTCGGCTCCCGGGTCTTGCCGGCCAGCACCGAAGTCATGGCGGTGAAGTCCATGGTGCCGAGGTCGGCGTAGATCAGCGCCATGCCGAAGAGCAGGAACGCCGCGGAGGCCGCTGCCAGGATCAGGTACTTGACGCCGGACTCGAGCGCCGTACGGGTAGTGCGGAGATAGGCCACCAGGCCGTAGAGCGAAATACTCAGGATCTCGAGCCCCAGGAAGAACGAGACGAAGTGATTGCTGGCGGTCAGCACGGCGCAGCCGAAGGTGGCCAGCGTCAGCAGCAGGTAGAACTCTTCGCGATTCCCCGGCATGCGTTCCAGGTAACCGTACGACAGCACCACCACCACCATGGTCGCCGCCGAGAGCAGGCCGATATAGAAGAGCGCATACGCGTCCATGGCCAGCAGCGGGGCCACCGGCGGCCCCACCGGCCCGCCCGCGCCGGGCAGCACCGCCAGGGTCAGCGCCAGGCCGGCCAGGGAGATCACCACCGCGAGCCCATGGCTGCGCCGGAACGAGATCACCAGCATGAGCACCAACGGGGTCAGGCCCAGCAGGACGATGGGCGTCAGCGCGCCGAACACGTTCACGGCCGGCTACCTCCAACCGGGGATGTGGATGCGACAGCGGGGGGATGGTGCCCTTCCCCTGCCCCGGCTCGCGACGCCGCGGCCCGTGGCTTCTCGGCGAATTGGCGCATCTGTGTCAGCGCGTTCCCGGACGTGGTCAACACCGGTTGCGGATAGAGGCCCAACCACAGCGTCGCCCCGATCAGCGACGCCATGATCGCCATCTCCCGGCCGTTGGTGTCTTCAAGCCGCCAACCCTCCGGATTGCCGCCGTAGTAGACCTTCTGCATCATCCACAGGGAATAGACGGTGGCGGCCACGAGACCCGCCGAAGCCAGCACCGTCAGCGGGACGTTGACCTGAAACGCGCCCATCAACACCAGGAATTCTCCCACGAAGCTGGCGAGCCCGGGCAGCCCCAGGGAGGCCATGGCAAAGAACAGGCCCACGCCGCCCATGCGGGGCATGGTGGCCCACAAACCGCCGAAGCGGCCGAGATCGCGCGTATGGGTGCGGTGCTGCAGGTCGCCTACCAGCATGAACAGCGCGCCCGCGCTGAACCCGTGGGACAGCATGATGATCACCGCCCCCTGGAGCGCGAGCTCGTTCCACGCGAAGATCCCCAGCAGCACGAAGCCCATGTGGCTGATGCTGGTGTACGCCACCATGCGCTTCAGGTCGGTCTGGCCGAGGGCCAGGAGCGCGCCGTAGAGAATGCCCACCACCGCCAGGATCATGGCGATGACGGTGAAGTCCTGGGCCGCCTGGGGGAAGATCGGCACCACGAAGCGGATCATGCCATAGGCCCCGATCTTGAGCACCAGCCCCGCCAGGGCCACGCTGCCCGCGGTGGGCGCCTGGGTATGGGCATCCGGCAACCAGGTGTGAAACGGCACCACCGGCAGCTTGACGGCGAAGGCGATGAAGAAGCCCAGCATCAGCCACCACGCCGTGGCCGCCGACATGGACGTGCCCACCAACTCCAGGTAGTCGAACGTGAGGACCCCGGTGCCCTGCCAGTGCACCACCACCAGCCCCAGGATGGCCAGCAGCATCAGCAGCCCGCTGCCCTGGGTGATGATGAAAAACTTGGTGGTGGCGTAGACCCGGTTCTCGTAGCCCCAGATGCCGATGAGGAAGTACAGCGGCAGCAGGGAAATCTCCCAGAAGGCGAAGAAGAGGAACAGGTCGAAAGCGATGAACACGCCTGACAGCGCGGTGAGGATGAGCAACAGGTTGAAGTGGAAGAACCCTACCGAGCGCGTGACCGAGGTCCAGGAGGTCAGCACCGCCAACACGGTCAGAAAGCTGGCCAGCAACAGCAAGAGCAGGCTCAGGCCGTCCACCGCCAGGTGGAAGCTGATGCCCAGTTGGGGAATCCACGGCTGCTTGACGGCCATCAGCCAGGCGCCCTGCCCGGTCTCGATATCGGCCAGGAAGACGCCCCAGGTGACCAGCAGCAGCAGCAGATGGAGCAACGCCGTCCCCAGCGAGATCCAGCGCGGCCACAGGTCGCTCCAGCGCCCGGAGATCCACGCCGCCAGTCCGCCCGCGAGGGGCATGAGCAGTATCCAGGCAAGGCTCATAGGAAGATCACCAGTCCCACGGTTACCACCGCCCCGACGGCAATGCCGGTGGCGTACCACCGCACCGCGCCCGTCTGGGTCATGGTGGCGACGAAATGCAGCATCTCCGTCATGAAGGCCACCGCACGATAGAAGCCGTCGATGAAGTCATCCTTGTTGACCCGGGCGCACCACAGGTAGGGCTGGACAAAGAGCGTGTCATAGAACCGGTCGAAGCCCCAGCCGGAAAGCCACAGCCGCTGCAACTCGGGCGCCCACGGCAACGAAGCGATGCGCTCCATGGCGCGGGGCGGCCCCATCACCAGGACCCACACCAGGTACACGCCGCCGACGGAGGCGACCGCGGCCAGGAGCTCGAACAGGAACTCCGTGCCGTAGCTGGCGGCGGCGCCGTGATACTCGGGCAGCGCCGTGTTCAGGAAATCCGAGAACAGCGTGAGCTTCCCCATGGTGTGGGGCAGCTCGATAAATCCCGCGACCACCGACAGGACCGCCAGCACCCCCAACGGAACTTGGACACAGGGCCCGGGCTGGCGGATGGGCAGGAGCTTCTTCACCCATTCGGTGGCGTCCCGGTAGAAGGTCAGGAACACCATGCGGAAGGTGTAGATGGAGGTCAGCAGCGCGCCCGCCAGGGCCCCGGCCCAGAGCCAGACGCCGCCGATGTCGGAGTTGTAGGCGTTCCAGATGATCAGGTCCTTGCT
>JAPOQB010000126.1 GCA_026710965.1 Deltaproteobacteria bacterium
GCTGGTGGACGACAGCTACACCATCTGCGCCGACCGGAAGGTCGTCAAGTCCTGGGAAGACATGCTCAAGATGGGCCGGCCCCTGCGCATGGCGTCGCAACGGCCCGGCATCGGCCGGGTGCCCATGGGCGGCGAGTTCGTACAGCTCGTGGGCGGTCCCATGAAGCTCATCTACGGCTACAAGTCCACCGCCGAGGAGCTGGCGGCCTTCGCCCGGGGCGAGACCGAGGGGGTGACCTGCCTCGAGCGGCGGTTGCCGCGCTTGTACCCCGAGCTGGTCGAGAAGAAGCGGCTGGTGCCGATCTTCTGGTGGAACGCTCCGCCGAGCGAGGGGTGGCTGAAGCGGCTGGAAGCCAAGGTGCCGCGCAACATCCTCAAGCTGCCCGGTCTCAAGATCAGCGAGTCCCAGAAGTTGGCGTTCAACACGGCCGTGAACATCCACCAGTCCCTGAGGGCTTTCATGCTTCCGCCGAAGACGCCCCAGCCCATCGTCGACACCTGGCGCAAGGCGTTCAAGGCCACCATCGAGGACCCGGAGTTCGTGAAGATCGCCACCGTCGCCGGCTACGACGTGGGCTACGGCTCTCCGGAGCATTACGAGAAGCAGCTCGCCACCATCAAGGATCTGCCTCCTGACGGCGCGCTGTTCTTCCAGAAGCTGATGGGCGAGAAGCGCTAGGCCTTACGGCAGATTTGGATCCATTGCCGCCGGGCAAGATGGGGCCTTCGACTTCGCTTCGTGGGGCCTATCCCGAGCTCGTCGAAGGGCTCAGGGCGAACGGAAAAGGCCCCTGCAACCGTTCGTCCTGAGCGTAGCGAAGCGAAGTCGAAGGGCGCCGGCACAATTGATCAGATTGTACCGAGCCTGACGTACTCGTGGGCCGGGAGCCTTCATGCTCGAAGCTTCCATCGACGCTTTCTTCCACCTGTTCTCGCCGGGGCCGCTCCTGGCGATGCTCCTGGTGCTGCCGGTTGCGCTGTTCTCCGGGCTCATGCCCGGAGGCGGCCTGCCGGTGTCCGTGGTGGTCCTGAGCCTGGCGGTCCACCTCGACCCCTGGGTCGCCATCACCATCGTGGTGTTCCACATGGCGGCCAGCGACATCACCGAGCCCATCCCCGCCATCCTGTTCGGAGTTCCCGGCGCCCGCTCGGCCCAAGCCACGGTGCTGGACGGTTACCCCATGGCCCAGCAGGGCCTGGCCGGAGTCGCGCTGGGCGCGAGCTACACCACCACCATCGTGGGTGGCGTCATCGGCGCCATCGCGCTGCTGCTGGCGCTGCCGGTGAGCCGGCAACTGCTGGAGTGGTTCGGCTCGGCCGAGTTCTTCCTGCTGACCCTCATGGGGGTGATGGCGGTGGCCGTGGTCAGCGCCGGGGCCTTCGTCAAGGGCATCCTCACCGCGGCCTTCGGCATCGCCATCGCCATGGTGGGCTACGCCGACCTGGGCGGCAACGTGCGCGCCGCCATGGGGTTCGACTTCTACCTGTGGGACGGGTTCGGGCTGGTGCCGGTGGTGGTGGGCCTGTTCGCGCTGCCCGAGGCCATCGCCCTGGTGGTGGGGGACACCACCATCGCCCGGGCGCGCCTGGACACGCTCCTGCGCGAGGCCAAGGCCGATGTGTGGCGCGGCATGCGGCAAGCCTGGAACCACAAGTGGCTGATGGCGCGCTCGTCGCTCATCGGCGTGTTCGTGGGCATCATGCCCGGGGTGGGCGGCAGCGCCGCCCACTGGATCGCTTACGCCCAGGCGCGCCAGACCGAGCCCGGCGGCACCGAGACCTTCGGCAAGGGCGACGTCCGCGGCGTCATCGCCTCCGACGCCGCCAACAACTCGGTGGACGGGGGCGTGCTCATCCCCACCGTGGTGTTCGGCATTCCCGGCAGCGGCGGCATGGCGATTGTCCTTGCCATCCTCATCCTCACCGGGATCACCCCGGGCCCGCTCATGCTCACGCAGCACCTCGACCTCACCGTGAGCATGGTCTACACCATCGCCTTCGCCAACCTCATCGTCGTGCCCATCATGCTGGCCTTCGCCCCGACCCTGTGCCGCATCGCGGTGATCCCGCCCAACATCCTGGCGCCGGTGGTGGTGGGCATCGTCTCCCTGGCGGCGTTGGCGGCCAGCGGCTCCCTAGGCGACCTGGGGGCGGTGCTGGCCTTCGGCCTGCTGGGCGTCTTCATGAAACGCTACGGCTGGCCCAGGCCGCCCATCCTCATCGCCGTGGCCCTGGCGGACATCCTGGAGCGGTTCCTGTGGATCTCGGTGAGCAACTACGGCTGGGGAATGCTCCTGCGGCCCCAGTTCCTGGTCATCCTTGCATTCATGATCGCGGTGACCCTGTTCAGCCTGCGGGCCCAGCGCGGCGCGCGGCAGGCCATGATGTCCATGACCGAGGGGGAGGAGTCCGGGCCGGTGGCGGAAGGCGGCGCGCCAAGGCGGGAAGCCGCGGCGGCGGTGGAAGGCGCCGCACCGGGACGGGGAAGCGCGGCGACGGCGGAGGGCGGCGCACTAGGGCAGGGAAGCGTGGCGGCTGCGGGAGACGCCGCGGCGGGCGCCCGGGAGGGTCTGGATGATGCGGTGGCACGGGGCGCCGCGGCGGAATCACCGGCAGCCGGCGACAAGGACGGAGATGGTCCGCTCAAGCG
This sequence comes from Deltaproteobacteria bacterium, assembly GCA_026710965.1. Lineage (GTDB taxonomy): Bacteria > Desulfobacterota > Binatia > UBA9968 > JAJDTQ01 > JAJDTQ01. Next base: position 2,651 of record JAPOQB010000126.1, read on the forward strand.
CCGCTTCACCCTCGAGGTCGCCGGAGAGGCCGTGCTCCTGCTCGCGGTGGGCGCGTTCTTCCTCTACATGTTCATCGATTCGTTCAGTTATCCGGAAGGCGCCGACCTGATGCCGAGGCTCGCGGTGCTGGTGGGGACGCCGTTCTTGCTCATCCGTGCGTGGACCCTGTTGAGCGGCACTCCGGAAAAGCGCATCGAGGAAGGTGACATCATGGACACGGGCTTCATCCTCGGGGACGATCCCAAGACCGAGAGCCAGCGGTTCGTGCGCATCTTCGGCTTCACCGCGCTCATGTACGTGGCCATCTGGCTCATCGGCGTGCACGTGGCCCTGCCGGGAATGCTCTTCCTCTACTTGATGTACTACGGCAAGGCCGGCTGGCTGGCCTCCGCGGGCATCGCCCTGGCATTCCTCGCGCTGATCGTCGGTTTCTACGACGTCGCCCTGCACATCGTCTGGCCCGAGGCGCCCTTCGGTCTCTGGCCGACGGGGTAGGTGCATGGTTCGCCCTTCGACTCCGCTCGGCTCCGCCTCGCTACGCTCAGGACGAACGGAGAATACTCGGCTCCGCTACGCTCAGGACGAATGGAGAATACTCGGCTTCGCTAAGCTCAGGACGAACGGAGAATCCCTCCGCTCCGCTACGCTCAGGACGAATGGAGAATCCCTCCGCTCCGCTACGCTCAGGACGAACGGAGAATACTCCGCTTCGCCCACGCTCAGCGTGAACGGAGACAGAGTACCGTTCCACCCCGTTCGTCCTGAGCGTAGCGGAGCGTCAGCGTAGCGAAGTCGAAGGGCGCTGATCATTTACCGAGGCCCGTCAGAGCCCGCCTACAGCTTCAACAGCCGCCTTGCATTCCCCTCCAGAATGGCCAGCTTCTGCTCGTCCGAACAATCCAGCGCCTCCACCTTCTCCACCGCGTTCCAGTCACCCAGCGGATAGGGGTAGTCGGTCCCGACCATCAGGTGCTCCCACCCCAGCAGGCTCTTGAGATACTCCAGCGTGTCCACCCGGTACACCAGCGCGTCGGAGTAGAGGTTTTTCAGGTACGCGCTGGGCTTTTCCTGGGCCTCGGCGTCCGCCGCCCCCGGCCGCACGCCGAAGCCCTGGTCGAAGCGGCCCAGGTGGTATGGGAAAAAGCCGCCGCCGTGCAACGTGCAGAGCTTCAGGTCGGGAAACCGGTCGAACACTCCGCTGTAGGTCATGAACCCCAGCGAGAGGGCTGTGTCCGCGGGGTTGCCGCAGATCAGGAACAGGCCGTAGGTGCCCATGCGCTCCAGTCCGGCGATGTCTTCGGGGTGCATGACGATGAGTGCGTCGAGTTCCTGGGCCTTGCCCCAGAAGGCGTCGTATTCGTGGCTCCGGAAGTACTCGCCGTTTACGTTGGTGCCGATGTAGGCGCCCGCCAGTTTCTGCTCGAGGATGCCGCGTTCCAGCACCCGGGCGGCCCGCGCGGGGTCCTGCAGCGGCACCGCCGCCAGCGCGGTGAAACGGTCCGGGTGCCGGGTCCGCAGCTCCATCAGGCCCTCGTTGTACAGGTTGCACCACGCCTCTCCCTGCTCCGGGTTCAGCCGGTAGCCGAGGCAGGCGGTGTGGGGCTCCAGGGTCGCCATGGCGATCTTGCCCTTGTCCATGTTCGCGAGTCTCTTCTCGACATCCATGAGGGGCGGCGGCACCACGAAGCTCGGGCCGCCGCCGATGGTGACGGTGTTGAGGCCTTCCGGGGTGCTGCCCACCTCCGTGCCCACGGCCTTGCCGTGGGCCTTCAGCTCGTCGATCAGGCCCGGGGGCATGTAATGGTGATGAATGTCGATGGCACAGGTATGCATTGGCGCAAGTCTCCTTCACTGGGGTGTGGTGTCGACCTGGAATTGTTCCATCATCCGGGCCGGTATGCTAGTCTCCTGACATCATCAAGTGCACTCGGAGGTCAGGTCATCATGTCTCGCAAAATCAGAGTCACCAGCGAAGGAACCGTTTGGACATTGCCCTGGGACGTGGGGGTGGAGAAGGGATTCATGGCGGCGGAGGGGATCGACGCCGAGGTCGTCACACCCGACTCCCAGCTCCAGCCCGCCGGCGTGTTCGAGCGCCCCATCGCCTCGGACTACGAGTGCGGGGACCTCGAAGGCTACAACAAGTGCGAATGGGGCGTGATCAAGCGCGCCGCCGACGGCGAGCGCGACGGCTGGATCCTCGGCCGCCGCGAGAGCGTCGCCACCATGGCCATCATCGTCAGGGGCGATTCCTCCTACCACCGGTTGGACGACCTCGCGGACGTGCCCCTCTCGATTCAGGACCAGACCGGCTCCCATTACATGACCTACAAGATGCTCGAGGGCCACTGCGACAAGGACCGGGTGCGGTTGCGGCACGACGGCGGTCCCGCCATCCGCACCCGCATGTTGCTGAACGGCGAAGTCGAGGCGGCGACCCTGATGGAGCCGTTCATCAGCCTGGCCGAAAAACGCGGCTGCCGCGTCCTGGCGGAGTCGAAGTACTGGGGCCTCCTGTTCGTCAACAGCGACGACGCCGAGGACACCCGGGAGGCGATCTTCCGCGCCCTCCGGCGTTCCGTGGACGAGATCAACTCGGACCTCAAGAAGCACGCCGCGCTCTTGCTGCGCGACATCCCCGAGGACCTTATCGGCGATTTCAAGTTCGAGGACCTGAACCTCAACCGGCTCGACTATGTCTATCCGGAAGACTACACCGAAGAGGAATTCAACCGAGCCCGCAACTGGATGGCCGGCTACGGCCTCAAGCCCGACTCGCAAGCGAGCTACTCGGATTTGGTGAAGCTGTA
>JAPOQB010000912.1 GCA_026710965.1 Deltaproteobacteria bacterium
ACTTCCTACGACGGCCAGTACTATGAGCGCGGCGTCCCCTACCCCACCGCCGTGGAGATGGCCGAGAAGGGCCACAAGCAATACATGGAAGACCACTTTGGCGGCAGCTTCATGTTTCCGCCCGAGTTCGTGCGGGACCACCCGGACAAGGTGCAACGGTTCCGGGAGGTCAACATGACCTACCTCACGCCCTTGAAGCCTTATCTCCGCCACGTGGTGGCCCGGCAGGAACACGAGACCCGCCACCTGATGGACCGCATCCAGTGCCCGACCCTGGTCATCTGCGGCGCCGGCGATACCGTGGACGCGGCCACCGGCAGCCACGTGGAGTCATCCAAGGTGCTGGCGGAGGGCATCGCTGGCGCCGAGCTCAAGCTCGTCGAAGGCGGCAACCACGGCTACCTGCGCCAGATGCCGGATGTCGCCAACGCCCACTTCGTGGAGTTCCTCAAGCGCCATCCCATGAACAAGGAAGAATAGTCGAAGAACCAAGGACCTGAACGGAAAGGAGTTGCGATATGAGCGATGGAAGAAAACGGATCAGCCGGCGGGACGTGCTCAAGGGCGGCGCCGCCCTGGGGGCCGCGGCCCTGATAAATCCTTCACTGGGACAGTTCGCGTACGCGGCGTCCAAGGACCGCGTGATCGTGTACAACGCCAGCAACATGGACAACCTTCACCCCTACGACCACAGCAGCGGCGCCATATACGGCCAGTGGCAGCACATGATGGAGCCGCTGGTGGAGTTCGACTACGCGCAGGCGAAGTTCGTCGGACGGCTGGCGGAGTCGTGGGAGTTCCGGGGCAACGAGTGGGAGTTCAAGCTGCGCAAGGGCGTCAAGTTCCACGACGGCAGCCCCCTCACCTCCGCGGACGTGGCGTTCTCCATCGACCGGATGAAGACCGACAAGCGGAGCCTGCAGCGGCGCTCGTTCCGGAACGTCGCGGAAGTGCAGACCCCGGACGACCACACGGTGGTGGTCATCACCAAGAAACCTTCGGTCACCTTCCTTTCCCGCGGCGTGCGCAACCGCTTCATCATGAGCAAGACCGTGGCGGACAAGTACGGCAAGGACGTGGACAAGCACCCCACCGGCACGGGCCCCTACAAGTTCGTCAGCTTCAAGCGTGACGGCGACCTGGTGCTGACGCGGAACGACGACTACTGGGGCGAGAAGCCCGCCATCAAGGAGCTGGTGTGGCGCAAGGTGGTGGAGGTCAACTCCCGCATGGCCGGGCTCCAGGCGGGGCAGTGCGACGTCATGGACCGGGTGCCGGTGCACGAGGTGGAGCGGATCAACCGCCACTCCCGGGTCTCGGTGCGCAGCGTACCGGGCCTGCGGATCTATTTCTTCGCGTTGAACGTCAACTTCAAGCCCTGGGACAACAAGCTCGTGCGCCAGGCCGCCAACTACTGTGTGGACGCGGATTCCATCGTCAAGAACATCTTCGGCGGCAACGGCGAGGTGCTCCAGGGACCCGTGGGACCCCGCGTGTACGGGTACAACCCCGACCTCAAGCGCTACCCCTACGACCCCAGGAAGGCAAAGGAACTGCTGGCCAAGGCCGGATATCCCGACGGCGTGGACGTGAAGCTGCACTACTCGCCCGGCAAGTACGCCAACGACACCGAGTTGGTGCAGGTGGTGGCCAGCCAGATGTCCAAGGGCGGCTTCCGGGTGGAGATCGTGCCGCAGGAATGGGTGGTCTTCTGGGGCCGCGATGGCGTCAACGGCGGCAAGAGCCCCTTCTACTACATCGGCAGGGGCAGCGTGCTGGACACCGACACGCCGCTGTACCAGTACTTCCGCACCGGCGGCTCCAAGCGCACCAACTTCAGCAACGCCGAATTCGACGCGCTGGTGGATGCGGAGCAGGCCGAGCCGGACGACGCCAAGCGATTGAAGATCCTCCAGAAGATGAACGCGGTCATCATGGAGGAAGCGCCGATGATCCCGCTGTACCAGCTCCTCGACCACTACGGAGCGGCCCGGAACGTGGTGTGGACGCCGCGCCCGGACGAAAAGATCCTGCTGGAGGAGATGGACGTCAAAGTCTGATCGCCCATCCTCGGCGAACAAAAAAACAGCCGCGCCGGATCTCCGGCGCGGCTGTTTCATTTTCCGGCGGAAACGAAGCCCTCAGGCTTCGTACACCACCTCTCCCCCCACGATGGTCCGCTCCACCGGGATGTTGCGTATCTCCCACGGGTCCACGGTCAGGGGATTGTCCCCCAGCACCACCAGGTCGGCCAGCTTGCCGGTGGTGATGGAGCCCTTGATTCCCTCTTCGAAAGCCGCGTAGGCGGCGTTGATGGTGTAGGCGCGCAGACCCTCCATGGGGGTGATGCGCTCGTTCTCGCCCAGCACCACGCCCGCCCGGGTCTTGCGGTTCACCGCGCACCAGATGCCGAAGAGCGGGTCGGTGGCGAAGAGCGGGTCCTTGGGCAGCGCGATAGGCGTGTCGGAGTGGGCCACCGTGACCACGCCCAGGTCGATGGCCGTGCGCATGGGGTCCAGGCGCTGCGCCCGCTCAATGCCCAGGAAGTCATGAATGTGGCGGTCGCCCCAGTACCACAGGTGGTGCGGATAGAACGACGCGATGACCCCCAGCCGGCTCATGCGCTGTAGCGCTTCCCGGGTGACTCCCTGGCAGTGCTCGATGCGGTGGCGCGGGTCGGGCCGCGGCACCTCGTTCATGGCGTTCTCCACCGCGTCCAGGGCCACGTCCACGCCGCGGTCGCCCTGGGCGTGAATCGCCACCTGGTAGCCTTTGCCGTGGGCTTCCAGCACGAGCTTTTTCTGGTCCTCGGGGGCGTACTGGAGCACGCCTCGGGGATCCTTGGTGGGGTCGTCGGTGTCGCTGGTGATGTAGGGGTCGTAGAAGGCGCAGGTGTGCACCTGGATGGAGCCGTCGCTGCAGGTCTTGACCGCCCCCAGCCGCAGCCAGTCGCTACCGAAGCCGGTACGAAGCCCCAGGTCCCGCTCCAGGTAGAAGCGCTTGTAGGGCAGGTCATGAATCATCAGGTAGACCCGCACCTTGAGCCGGCCCTCGTCGATGGTCTCCTGGTAGGCCCGGTAGTAATCCGGGGTGTCGCCGGTGCCGGCGTCGTGGGTGGACGTGATGCCCACGGAGTTGTACTCGCGGCCCGCCAGCTCCACGCCGTCCTTGAGCTGCTGCAGGGTCGGGTGCGGCACCAGGTTATTCACCGGCCGGGCAGCGGCCTTCTCCCTCAACACCCCGGTGAGCTTGCCCGTGCGCGGGTCTCGGTCCATATGACCGCCCTCGGGCTGGGGCGTGTCGTCGTCGATGCCGGCGAGCCTCAGCGCCGCGCTGTTGGCCATCCACACGTGGGACGAGCGGTAGGTCATAACCAGCGGGTTGTCGGGGGCCGCGCTGTCGAGTTCGGCAAGGGTGGGCCAGCGTTTCTCGGCGACGGCGGTGTGCTCGTAGCCCTGGGCCTCGATCCACTGCCCCTTGGGGACCACCGCCGCGCGCTCGCGGATCCGCGCCAGGACGTCCTCAATGGAGTTGTTGGGCGGGGTGCGGACGTTCACCATCCCCAGGCGGACGCCGAAGGACATGAAGTGGGTGTGGGGCTCGATAAACCCGGGCAGCACCGTCTTGCCGCCGCAGTCAATGACCCGCGTGTTCCGGCCGGCGCATTGCCGCACCTCGTCGTTGCTTCCCACGTAGAGGATCCGATCGCCCTTGACCGCCACGGCCTCGGCCGTGGGGCGGGCGTCGTCCACCGTGATCACGGTGCCGTTGACGAGGATCGTATCCGCGTAGAGACTCTCCGGCAGCGCCATCCCTACCCCTCCTTCTTGCCTGGGCCGTAGACGACCCGCCCGGGCCGGGCGCCGGTGTGGTCGCCGTTCTCGATCACCATCTGTCCGTTCACGAACACGTACTCGACGCCCTTGGGATACTGCTTGGGTTCCTCGAAGGTGGCCTGGTCCGCCACCGTGTCGGGATCGAACACCACCACGTCCGCCCAGTACCCTTCCCGGAGCAGCCCCCGGTCCTTGAGCCCCAGCACCTGGGCCGGCAGCGAGGTCATCTTGCGCACGGCGTCGGGCAGGGTCAGCACCTTTTCGTCGCGTACATACCGGCCCAGCACCCGCACGTTGGTGCCGAAGCTGCGCGGGTGCGGCATGCCCCGGGACTTGAGGTTGAGAGCGCTGCCGTCGGAGCCGATGGAGATCCAGGGCACCTGCATGACGTCCTGCACGTCCTCCTCGCGGAGCGTGTGATGGATGCCGTGGATGAAAATGCCTTCGCCGTAGATCAGGTCGAAGCAGGTGCTGGCGGGGTCCTGGCCGCGTATCTCCGCGATCTGGGCGATGGTCTTGCCCTCCCACGCGTGGTGCTCGGGCTTGTCCAGACGCGCCGCCACGATGCCCTCCCAGCCGCCGTGCTCGCTGACGTACTGGGTGAACTCGGGATCGTCCATGACCCGCTGGCGGAACGACGGGCTCATGAACTCGCCGATGGTCTCCTGCACCGGCGCGTCCTGCACCCAGCGCGGGAACAGCCGCCGCCACGGGTGTTGCATGGCGGTGTAGGGATACTGGTTGGCGGTGACGTCCAACCCTTCGCTCCGCGCCTCCTCGATCTGCTCCACCACCTGCATCACCCGGCCCCAGTTCTCCTTGGAGCGCATCTTCAGATGATACACGTGGATGGGGATGTGGGCTTCCCGGCTCACCTTGAGCGCCTTCTCCAGCTCCTCCATGATGTCGAAGCCCTCGCTGCCCAGGTGCACGCCGTAGTAGCCGCCATACTTCCGCACGACCCGGGCCATGGACACCACCTCCTCCGGGTACTCGGGACCCTTGGCGTGCCAGGCAGCCGTCAGGCCCAGTGCCCCCTGCTCCATGGCTTGGGCGACGTAGCCGTCCATCCGCTCCTGCTCCTCCGCGCTGGCGGGCCGTTCCCCGAAGCCCACCACCACGCGCTTGACCTGCTGCGGCGACACGCCCGAAGCCACGTTCATGGAGATGCCGCCGGCCGCGAGCCGCTCGAAGTACTCGCTGAAGGTGCTCCAGTCCGCCTCGATGCCGTTCCGGTGGCGGTGCTCGGCCACGTACTCCTCGAACACCGGCCCCACCAGCGGCGCCACGGTCTGGCTTTCGCCGATGATGTCCAGGGTTACGCCCTGGCGGATCTTGCTCTCGCCGTTGCCGTCCGCGATCAGCGGCTGGTCGCTGTGGGTGTGCATGTCGATGTAACCCGGCGTCACCATCTTGCCGCGGACGTCGATGGAACGGGTCCCCGAGCCCGGGTCCAGCCGGCCCATGGCCGCGATCCGGCCGTCCTTGATGGCCAGGTCGCCGTAGTACCAGGGGTTGCCGGCGCCGTCGATGATGGCGCCGCCGTGAAGCACGGTATCGAATATCGCCATGTGGTGGTTCCTCTCTGTGGCATGAGTCGTGGGCAAACGAACCCCAGCGGATTCGTGCGCGCCTTATAACATTCCTGTCTTCCGGACACAACGCGACGGGGTTCACCGCCGTTGCCGCCACCCGCCCGGGATGGACGGGGTTGACATTGTCCGGCCGATGTTGGGAGACTAGGGGTTTCCTGCCTTTTGTCCTGCCAATCTCACGATCGAAGAGTCCGTGCAGGCGCGAAACGGTGCTTTCAGGCCCACAACCCAGGAGGTGTTACCGTGGCTGAGGAACAATTGTATGGCGACAATCCCATCGCCCAGCGGCAGACCGACCAGTACAAGCGCGAATATGTCCACAGCTTCGTCCGGAAGTGGGACGAGCTCATCGACTGGGACGCCAGAGCCGCCAGCGAAGGGGATTTTTTCATCAACATCCTGAAGGAGCGCGGC
>JAPOQB010000440.1 GCA_026710965.1 Deltaproteobacteria bacterium
CGTCCACCTTGTGCTTGGACAGCAGCTCGCGCGCCTTTTCCGCGAACAGCGGCCAGTTGGAGGCCGGATCCACCACCACCGCCTCCACCTTCTTGCCCAGAAGGCCGCCCTTCTTGTTGAGGTCGTCCACCATCATCAACACGGTGTCCTTCAGCGTGGTCTCGCTGATGGCCATGGTGCCGGACAGCGAATGCAGCACGCCGACCTTGATGGTGTCGGCGGCCTGGGCCGCGTGGCTCGCGAGCAGGGCCGCGGCGGCCAGCACCGGCAAGAGCCGGTACAAGAGTCGAAATGCGGGTTTGTTCAGAGACTTTCGCATGGGATCCTCCATCGTGTGTGAATTTCTGCAAGGGAATGAGGCAACACGCGTGCCAAGTGCCGAATTGCCGCGCGCCGGGCGCTCGAACGGCCGTAAACAGGGGACTTGGTTGAGAAGAGGGGAGTACCGGCTCGCGCGATCCGGAAGCGCGTTCCGCTATCCAGAATCTAGGCAACTGTGCAGAAGTTAGGCAGGCGGTCGGGGCTCATGAACCGGCGCCGGGGAACGCGATGACGCCCTTGATGCCTTTGCGGCCTTCGCGAACGTGGGGCAGGAACGTAGGACACAATGCTTACTTTTTTTGGATACAAATGGACAGGACACCCTGTACGGCCAAGTTTGAAACCCGGTAGGTTAAAGTGCGTCGGACGGTCCCGGGTCCATGACTATGGAGGTTGTGGAACCACGGCCAGGGACAGCACGAGCCGCACGAGCTCCGCCTGTCGCGAGAGGCCGTGCTTCGTGAAGATGTGTTTGACGTGCGAGCGGATCGTGCTCACGTGGCGGCCCGTCGCTGCGGCGATGTCCCGCACGTGCATACCCTGGGCGAGCAGCACCGCGACCTCGCTCTCAGCCGGCGTCAGGCCCAGCGCCGTGGACACGAGTTTCGGCTCGATGCGCCATTGTCGGCGGGGATCGACAATGATCGCGATAGCGGCTACGCTGTTGGAGCGAAGATCCGTCGCGGGCATCTGTACGGGGGCCACATGGAACGTGAGAGGCAACAGGCTATCCATGCGCGTGATCGTCATGGAGCCGCCCGCGGCCGTGACACCGAACGGCGGGATCGCGCGTTGCAGCAATGCTTCCAGCCGCCCACGATCCCCCGGAACGACAGCGGAAAGCGCGAGGTCACTCTCGAACAGCCCGTCTCCCTCGCGGAGGCTTTCCACCGCGCGGTCGTTAGCCTCCACGATCCGGGCGCTACGGTCTAGTTGTACGATCCCCACACGCTCGTTGCCAAGCAATCCGTATAGCGACCGCCCCAGCGCTTCCGCCTGCACCAGCGCGTGCCGCACCCGCAGGAACTGCCCCACGTGCGGAAGCAGGCGCGTGATCGTGTCGATGCGGGCCTTCGACCAGCCGTCCGTGTCCACGGGATCGGCCAACGACCAAAAAATGTCCGCTTGCCCTGCTCCTTCGAGGCGGACCTGTAAACTGTCCTGAAAGTGCGAGACAGCCATGGCCTCGTTCCAGGTCGTGGAGGTCCGGCGTTCGTGTTCGGTGAACAGCTCGGTGACATGCACGACCTGGCCGTCGAGCAAATTCCTGAGACGGGGAAGGTGTTCGTCGACCGGTTGGTAGCGGCGGTAGTACTTGCGCTCCCATTCTTGGTGCCGCTCCCCGCGATAGCAAAGTCGCGCGAACAACACGCCCCCGCTCGCGTCCGGGTGACCAAGTGCGAGCAGGCTGCCCTGCGATCCGCAGACGTCGTCGATCAGGGCGGATGTCGGCTCCCAGTGGGCCTCGTCGAACGCGGCGGCATGGAGCGAATTCAGAATGCGCTCCCAAGTGTCGTGCTGGCCCATCGGCTCAGTCTCCCTCCCGTATATTCGGTGGAAGATAACTAAGCCGAGCGCTGTGTGCGACCCCAAAATTGGGGATACATCATTTGCCTGCGGCAGCTTGGAGGAAACCAGACACTTCCTCGCGGGGGTCGGGCACCTTGGCACCGGACGGGGAGACCGGATCCTGGCAGGTCTTGTTCCCGCGAGGCCAAGGCGGTCCGGACTTGGTGGTTCATCTTCGCACAGACGAGGTGGTCCCACGCATCTGGATTGCGTCCTTCGTCGATGCGGACGGCGGGTACCGCGAGGACGCTCATGTCCGCGTGCTACTGGAGCCGGCCGGCTGGAGGGTGGCGCGGCGAAAGTCGCCGATCAGCGCGTTGCCGCGCCAGCCCAACCAGACCGCCGGGACACCCTATCCGCCCGCCAAGGCGCGGCAGAAATATTGCTAAGACTCCCCAATATTGGGGATGCGCAAAGGCGCACAAGCCCTTACTCTTGCAACTCGTACCGGCGCTGCGGGCCGGACCCGGTGAGAACCGGCGTGTTACGGTTGGCGTCCGCTCACCGCGGGCGATTGAAGGCAACGAACGCAACGCGAGGACAGGTCATGGATATCGATCCCGTGAGGTATGAAGTCTTTCTGCACCGGCTTTGGGCCATCGGTGAGGAAGGGCGCCAGACCCTCCAGCGGGTCACGGCGTCGCCCATCGTGCCCCAGGGTGGCGCGGTCATGATCTCCTTCTACGACACCGAAGGCAAGATGGTGTTAGCCTGCTCGGGCCACCTGCGCTTCGCCGGCGCCACCTCCGGCCTGATACCCGCTCCGACAACGTCATTGGAAACCCATCCTGCAGATTGATGGAGAGGCTTGGTGAGCATTCACGTCGGCGTCGGCGGAAGAAGCCACCGGAAGGAGGAACGGAAATGTCAAGGATTCGGGAGACGGCGGCATCCTTACCTCGGGTTTTCGGATACTTCTTACTCGCTACGATTGCGACGGCATGGCTCGTTGTGGCGGTGGGCGGGCCAGCTTCCTCTTCTCCTATCCAGGACCACCTGGACAGCCTAATCGAGCAAGACAAGGCGCCTGCCTTGTTTACGGCTGCCGTCGGCAAGACCGGCATCACACGCATGGCGGCCGCCGGTGTCAGACAGCGCGGCTGGGGCCAGGAGGTCACCACCAAGGATATCCTCCGCATCAACTCGAACACGAAGGCCATGACCGCAGCCATGGTGGCCACCCTCGTGGAAGACGGCGTCTTACCCAAGGGTTGGCAGACCACCGTCCAGGAAGTCTTTCCCGGCCTTCACGAGTCCTACCACAACGTCACGCTACGCGAGCTCCTGAGTATGCGGAGCGGCATCAGGAAGAGCGCCAGGAACTGGAACAGGTACGGCTCTAGGCAGGAGGTCGTGATGCACCAGTTCAGCGGGGCTCCCAAGGTGACCCGAGGGGAGTTCCACTACTCCAACCTGTCTTTCATCATGGCGGCCGCTATGGCCGAGAAGCTCACGGGGAAGAGTTGGGAGACGCTCATGCAGGAGCGCATCTTCGATCCCCTTGGGATGGCCTCGGCAGGCTTTGGAGAGCCTAGCGAGAGGGCCTCGGGGCAGCCATGGGGGCACATTCACGACAGAGATCGGGTATGGGTGGGCGAAGAGCGGCCGCTGCCCGCGGTGATGGGGCCGGCCGGGACGGTGTCCTTGACCATGGAGGACTGGGCCAAGTTCATCGTGCTGTGGTTCGACGACGTGGAGCCCAAGATTCTCAGCCGCGAGGTGCTGACAGAACTCACCACCGACATGCGTTACGCCGCCGGATGGCACGTGAGGCCAAGGGGGACGCGGTCAAAAAGGTTAAGCCACGGCGGCAACAGCAGGACATGGCGCAGCCGCCTCGTGGTCTACCCGTCCGGCAACACGGCCTATCTGGCCGTGGCTACCGGCAGGGACAGAGATCGCCCCCGGACGTGGAAGATGCTGGGGGGGGTTATAAGAGTAGTCCGGAAGGTGCGGTAGAAGCGTTCGCACGAGTCGCATGACCGGTCGCTAGGCGGGGTCAACTGTCGTCGCGCCGGTAGCCGGTGTTGGTGCCGCCGCTCTGGGAGCGGAGGTAGTCCTCCACGTCCGAGAACGAATCCATCATCAACTGCTGGCGCGCGGCCACGAGCTGGTCCGTGCGCGGGGCCTGGGAAAGGGGGAGGTCCTTGCCCACCTGATCCGCGATCTTGGCGCAGGCCAGGGCCGCGGGGTGGCGGGTGCCGATCTCACCGGCGAGCGTGAGGGTCACTTCGTCCAGTTCGGCCTCGGGCACCGACGCTGACACCAGTCCGAAGCGGTCGGCCTCGGTGCCGGAGTAGTTCCGGCCGCTGAAGTGCATGGTCCGCGACAGCCGCTGGAAGTAAAGCCTTCTCCATTTCCGAGGGATTGGGTAGCCTCGGAGGGTCGTCATGGACATCCGACTCGCGGATCAGGGAGACATCGAGGTCGGCTTCGCCGTTCGGGCCACCGTCGCTTTTAGGACGCTCCACAGCCGCCGCAGCGGCGCTCTCGAAGTCGTTGGGGCTCAGGTAGCCCAGGGCGGAGTGCCGACGTCTGGTGTTGTACCAGCCCTCGATGAACTGGAAGACGGCCATGCGTGCCTCGGCCTAGGTCTGGAACGCCTCCCGTTCGATCAGCTGGCACTCCAGGGTGGCGAAGAAGCTATCGGCCATGGCGTTGTCGTAGCAATCCCCGGCCGACCCGGTGGAGGTCAGCACTCCCATCTGGCGGCAGCGCTTGCCGAAGGCCAGCGACGTGTACTGGAATCAAATGGCAGTCCGTTTCACTAGAATGGCCTAATCACTCGATTCTACTACGTTTTTCTTTTGGCAACTTCCAGTCACCACCTTCGGCGTAAGCGAATCGCAAGCGGCCGAGGTGCTGCCCCGGTGGCGGGCAGGGGCGGAGGCGGTGGGGCTACCGACCCCGCACCGCGACATCTTCCTGATCGGAGCCTACACCGGCATGCGCCTGGGCGAGGTGGTCTCGCTCCGCTGGGAGCGCATCGATCTGGACCGCCGCATCCTGCGTGTCGAGGAGACCAAGACCGGCGAGCCGCTGGAGCTTCCGCTCACCCGCCAGATCGCCGCCGTGCTGGAGCGAGCGCCGCCGGGCCGAGGCCGGGGGTAGGGACGAAGGCTGGTGTTCCCCTCGTCCGTGAGCGTCACCGGCCATCTCAAGAACCTCCACCGCTACCATGCCGGCATAAGCCGAGCCGGCGGCGCCCGCTTCTGGTTCCACGGGCTCCGAAACGCCTTCATCACAGTGGCCGAGCGCGACCTCATGCTGCCCCGCCCACTGACCAAACGGCTTTCGAGGCGGTCGGTGTACCGCCTCATTCACCGGTAAAGTGACCACTGACACGTGACAGGGGTAGATACAGGGGGCATATGGGCCGTGGAATGGGCGAGACACGGCCCCTGGCACGGGGCTCGAAGCAGAAGGGGTCGTGACCTACGAGACCCTGCCGCGCCGGGTCTGGGGCAGTCGTGCGGAAGGCATCTATCTGTGTTGGTGGCAACTGTAAATTTCCCATTTATGGCAATCGAAAACTGCACACATTGATTGCTGGCGTGAGTGCTCCGGACCACGCTGTTGGCAAGACCAACAGGAACGGAGCGGAGCACAGATGCACGGATGGGAGACGAGGATGCTGCTCAGGCACTACCTGGAACAAGGTGTAAAG
>JAPOQB010000125.1 GCA_026710965.1 Deltaproteobacteria bacterium
CACGAGGCGGCAGCCGGCATCCCCGGACACCAGGTGGGCCAATCCGGTGGGATTGCGGTTACCCCAGGCCAAATCGATGCCGATGAAGTTCATGGTCCAAGGGGCAAGGCGTGAGCCGTTCCCGGACGGAGCGGAACGGACCGTCTATCCGCCGGAACGTGACCGGCGCAACTCGAACCGGGGCTCCTCCCCGGCCATCAGACGGCGGATGTTCTCCCGGTGCCGGATCACCACAAGGATCCCGATGACCAGGCTCACCCAGGCCACTTCCCCGGGGTAGGACAGCACCCATGCCACCACAGGCGCGGCCACTCCCGCCGCCATGGAAGCCAGCGACACCCGCCGGCCGGCCAGCATCGCCAGCGCGAACACTCCCAGCACCACCAGCAACCCCAGGGGCATGGCGGCGAGATAGACGCCGGCGGCGGTGGCGACGCCCTTGCCGCCCTTGAACCGCAGAAACACCGGATAGAGATGGCCCGCGAAGGCAGCCAGACCGGCGGCCGCGGCGGCGGCGCTGCCCAGGTCCAGCAGATGAGCCGCGAACACCGGCAGGAAACCCTTGGCGACGTCGGCGAACAGGGTGACGAGGCCCTTCTTCCAGCCCAGCGTCCGCGCCACGTTGGTGGCGCCGATGTTGCCGCTGCCGGAGCTGCGGACGTCCACTCCCGCGGACGAACCCACCAGGAAACCGGCGGGAATCGATCCCAGGAGATAGGACAGTGTGGTCAGGATGATCGGAGCAGCCATGTCGTCACGCCGGCGTGGTGGCCGGCAGGGTTCGCTTGCGCGGACAAAAAAGGGGAGGAAGCGCGGAGGCTTCCTCCCCTTGTCACGAGACCGTTTCCTTATGCAGAGGGCTTCGCGTACACGCCGGGATCCATCCTCGACTCGGCGCCGAGCCTGGTCATGTCACCCTCGAACATCTCGCGGATGTACTTCGGCTGGTCGTAGTACTCGATCTGGTTACCGCCGGACTTCACGTCCTTGTCGACCTTGGAGATGTCTCCGTAGCCCTCGCCCATGCTGTGCTTGATGCCGCCGAAACGCAGGGGCAGGTAGCGCGCGCCGGTGGGGCCGAGGTTGAAGTGCTGATGGAACATCATCTCCGGCGGCACGAACACGCTGCCGTCCTGCCAGTCGTAGCGCTTGGGCTCCTCGCCTTCCCACCAGAACAGCGAGAAACCCTGCCCCTTGATGATGATGACGTTGAAGCCGGGCCCGTGGCGGTGGGCCTTCTTGTAGGTCCCTACCGGGAACTCGGAGATGTGCGCCGCCATGGTGCCGTCGCACATCTCGAGGAAGACGTTTTTGCCGCCCGCGCCCCGTTCCTTCCATTCCTGGAGGTTGAAGGTACGCGTGTCGGCGATGAAGTTGGTCTCCCAGATGCGGCCGGGATGCTGCGTGCCCTGGCTGGAGAAGTAGTCCGGCCGCCCGTCGAAACGGTCGGCGAAGTCGTAGGGCGTGTTGAAGATGAAGTCGTCGTTGTGGAACAGGCTGAAGACGATGGGCATGTTGTTGACCGAGAACAGCCGCGCCGGCTTGTCGCCCTGGCCGTTGAAGTGCTGGTGATGCACGTTCAACGGAACCGAAATGAGACTCCCTTCCTGCCACTCGAAGGTCTGCTTGGCGCCGTTGTCGTTCCAGATGGTGGTGGCGCCGCGGCCCTGCACCACCAGGATCAGCTCCTCGTAGAGGTGGCGCATGGGGTTCAGGCTCTTCCCAGGCGCAATCTCGACGATGTAGGCCCCGGTGGCATCGCCCGCTCCCTCCATGTTGAACAGGGTCCCGTCACCCCCCATGCGGTCCCACCACTTGAGCGGAACCTCCTTCAGGTCCTTGATGAAGAAAGTCTCGATGACGTCAACTCCCTCGCCCTTCTGCCATTTGTAGAAGAAGGGGATGTTGTCCATCGTGGTATCGATCTCTTGCGCCGGCTTGGCCATGTGCTCCTCCGAATCTTCCAGTAAAATTCAAGGGGTATCTCTTACATTAGGCGTTTCGAAAATACAAGAACCGTCGCGGCACGCAAC
>JAPOQB010000821.1 GCA_026710965.1 Deltaproteobacteria bacterium
CCCATCCAGACCTCGGTGGACCAGCAGCCGGCGGCGCCCAGGCTGTAGTAGGGCACGAGCTGGGTCTGGTTCACGAACACGCTGATCCTGCCCTGGGTGATCCGCTGCATGTTCATGAACTGGCTGGTGGTGCGGTGGCTGTCCTTCATGCCGATGATGGAGGGTTTCTTCACCAGCTCCTTGAACGCCCCCACCGGCAGCGTGAACTTGTGGTTTCCCGGGTTGTGGTAGATCAGGATGTTGAGCGTCGGGAACAGGTCGGCGATGTCGTGGAAGAAACGGACGGCATCGGGCAGGGGGAGCGTCTCGTAGTAGGGGACGCCCAGGAGCACCCCGTCCGCGCCCGTGTCCTTGACGAAGTTCATCTTCCGCACCACCTCCCGCGAGTTGGGGCTGGTGACGCCGATGAACAGCGGCACCCGCTTCTTGACCGTGTCCACGGCCGCCGTGGTGATGGTCTGGAACTCTTCCCACAGCAGGTTGTAGCACTCGCCATAGGTGCCGGTGGTGGAGATGACGTCGATGCCGTCCTTGATGATCCGGTCCACTCCCGCGGCCAGGTTGTCCACGGCGATGGTCTGGGTCGCCTGGATGTCCACGGCGTCGTCGGTGGCGAAAGCGGGCATCATGCCCATGGCTCCGCCGATGTCCTTTGGGGTCAACATGAGTCACCTCCTTGACTGAAGCGGTTTTCGTCGAATCCTGCGTTGGTGGAACCTACTATACCCACAATGAGGTTCATCCATCAATCGCGTAAACCGCCGGTCGAAGCGGGGCGCGAAGGGTTTGAAACGTCGGTCAGGTCCCCGCGGGCTCGATGCCGTAGAGCCCGGCGGCGTTGTTCCACAGAATCTTCTCGCGGGTCCCGTCGCTGACGCCCCGGAAGCAGCGCTCCACGGTCTCCTGTGTGCGCGGCCAGGTGGAGGTGGCCAGGGGCAGGTTGGTGGACCAGAGGATGTGGTCTTCGCCCAGGTAGCCCACGAAGGGCGCGATCTGGTCGAACCACGCGGTCAGGTAGCACTGGCGGTGAAACATCTCGGAGGGCTTGAGCTCGTAGCCTTCGCGCGCAAGGCCGTCGTGCTCGAACTGGTGGTCGGCCCATTCCAGGTACAGCATGGCCCAGCTCACGGCGCTCTCTGCCAGCACCAGCCGCAGGCGCGGATGGCGCAGCAGCACCCGCGAGAAGGACAGGAGCGAGAGCACGTAGACGCTGGACATCGGCCGCGTCACCGCGTCCACGGCTTCCGACAGGGCTGGGGCGAGCCCGGAGAACGCCGGGTACAGCAACTGGGGCGAGGCGCCGGCGTGCAGCGACACCGGCACGCCCATCTCCTCGCACGCGCTCCACACCGGATCGTACTCCGGGCCGCTCACGTGGGGTACGTCCCGGAGGTGCATGGGCAGGGCCGGGAAGACGATGCCCCGGTGCCCCTTGGCCACCGCCCTCCGCATCTCCGCGGCCGCCGCCTCGGGCGGCCAGATGGGCACGATACACTGAGGGATGAAACGCGGGCTGGCGGCGGCCCACTCTTCCAGCAGCCAGTCGTTGTAGGCCTGGACGCAAGCGGTCTCGAGCTCCGGGTCTTCGAGCCGCCCGAAGGCTTCTCCGGCCATGCCGGCGACCGTGGGAAAGAGCACGGAGAAGGCAATGCCGGCGGCGTCCATGGCCTTCAACCGCTCCGCGGGGGAGTAGGCCGCGGCGGGCACTTCCTCCCAGCGCGCGGGCTCGCGGTTCCGGTCGGGCAAGAGCGCCCCGGCGTACGCCACCTTGCCGTCGAGCAGCGGCTGTCCGTCCACCACCCAGCGCTCGGCGCCGTCGGCGTCGCGTTCGAGATGCGGTATGCGGTCGCCGAAGCGTCCCCGGGAGAGCCGCCCGGTCCACAGGTCGGGAGGTTCCTGGACGTGGTCGTCCGCGCTCACCAACCCTTGGGCAACGCTCATGCGCGCGCTTCCATCGGCGCCGCCTCCCGCACCACGGCTTCCATGCGGTAGACCCGCATGGCGTTTTCATACAGCAGCTTCCGGCGGTCCTCCGCGGAGACCCCCTCCAGCACGTGCTCCACCGCTTGCCACGAACGCGGGTAGAAGGAGGCCACGTGGGGGAAGTCCGATTCCCACATGAGGTTGTCCATGCCGATGTCGTGACGCAGCTTGATGCCCTCGGTCTCGAACCAGAAGTTGGTGAACATCTGCCGCCGCACCGCCTCGCTGGGACGGGTGCTCAACCCCTCGGTCCACAGGTGGCGCGCTTCCCACTCGTGGTCGCAGGCCGCCAGGACGTAGTTGAGGCCGCCGATGCCCGCCTCCGCGAATACGAACCTGAGCCGCGGGAAACGCTCGGTGATGCCGCCGAAGACGAGTTGCGGGATGATCTGGGCTGGGGTCGTCGCCGAGGTGCTGGTCATGGCCGAATGGGCCTGCCGCGGGGAGTAGCCGCTCCAGAAGCGGGTGGACCGGCCCGCCGACACACCGCAGGAGCCATGGAAGTGCACCGGCACCTCC
>JAPOQB010000107.1 GCA_026710965.1 Deltaproteobacteria bacterium
CTTGCGGTGGGGACCCGGTTGCAGGACTTCACCACGGGATCCTGGAGCCTTTTCCAGAACCCGAAGGCACGGCTATTGACCGTCAACGCGGCGCCCTTCGATGCAACCAAACATGACGCCGTAGCGATGGTGGGCGACGCTCGGACGACACTGGAGGAACTGGACGCCGTCCTGGGCGACCGGGTCTTCGCTCCACCGGGCGGAGGGCTGAAGGCGGATTGGGACCGGGCCGTCGATGCGGCCACCGCCGCTACGAACGACAACGCAATCCCGTCGGACGCCCAGGTCATCGGCGCTGTGCAGCGGCTTCTGAGCGACGACGGCATCGTCGTATGCGCGGCCGGCGGCCTGCCCGGCGAGCTGCACAAGCTGTGGCGCTCGCCCCGCCGGGGCGACTACCACCTCGAGTACGGGTACTCGTGCATGGGCTACGAGATCGCCGGCGGGCTGGGGGTCAAGATGGCGCGCCCGGAAGCCGACGTGGTGGTGGTGGTAGGGGACGGGTCCTACATGATGATGAACTCGGAGCTGGCCACGAGCGTCATGCTGGGATTGAAGCTGACCGTCGTGGTGCTGGACAACCGGGGCTTCGGCTGCATCGACCGGCTCCAACGGGCCACCGGGAGCGCCAGCTTCAACAACCTGCTGGACACGGCCCGGCACCAGACGCCCTCGGCCATCGACTTCGCCGCCCACGCCGCTTCCATGGGGGCCGTCGCGACCCGCGTGGACAATGTCGCGGGCCTGGAGGCCGCCCTGGTTGAAGCCAGGAACGCCGAGCGGACCTCCGTCGTCGTCATCGCCACCGACCCAGCGCTGGGCACCGCGGCCGGCGGCCATTGGTGGGACGTGGCGGTGCCCGAGGTGTCGGACCGGGCCGAGGTGGCGGCGGCGCGGGAGTCCTACGACGCGGCGCTGAGGAAGCGCCCGTGATCCGGCCGCGACCGACCACTTGCCGGCGTGCGAGGAATCCGTTGAGGAGAACCGGGTGATCCGTTACGGGACCAACCCCATCGCGTGGTCCAACGACGACGACCACAGCCTGGGGGGCGACATCCCGCTGGCACAGTGCCTGAGCGACGCTAGCCGCATCGGCTTCGAGGGGATCGAGAAGGGCCACAAGTTTCCTTCCGATGCCGCGACCCTGGAGGAGACGCTCCAACGCTACGGCCTGGCCTACGTGTCCGGATGGCATTCGTTGAAGCTGCTCGAACGATCGGTGGAGGAGGAGAAGGCGGCGATCCAGCCGCACCTCGACGTGCTGGCGGCATTGGGTTGCTCGGTTTGCATCGCCTGCGAGACCAGCGGCGCGGTTCACGGCGAGGTCGACGTGCCCTTGGGCGACCGCCCGAAGCTCTCGGTCTCCGACTGGAGCGGCTTCGGCGCCGGCGTCGAGGCCGTCGCCCGGCACTGCCACGACCAGGGTATTCGCCTAGCCTACCATCATCACATGGGTACGGTGGTCGAGACCATGGAGGAGATCGAGGCGTTCATGGCCCATGCCGGGCCGAGCACGAGGCTCTTGCTGGACACCGGGCACGCCGCCTTCGCGGGCGCCGATCCGGTGGCCGTGGCGGACAGGTACATGGACCGGATCGTCCACATCCACGCCAAGAACGTCCGTCCGGCCGTCCGCCGGAAAGCGCTTGCGGAAGGACTGCCGTTCCTTCAGGCTGTCAGGCTCGGCGTGTTCACGGTGCCGGGCGACGACGAGGGCTGCGTGGACTTCCCGGCGGTGCTGCGCATCGCCGCCCGCCACCGCTACTCGGGCTGGCTCATCGCGGAGGCGGAGCAGGATCCGGCCCAACGCGATCCGGTATACTATCAGACGCTGGCACTGAAGACGCTCCGCGCCATGGCGCGGGAGGCGGGGTTGGACTAGTGACAAGTTGGCGTCCTTCGACTTCGCCCGGCTACGCCGGGCTACGCTCAGGACGAACGGTTGTTGGACGATTTCCCGTTCGTTCTGAGCCCTTCGTGGGGCTCAGAACAAGCGTACCGGAATTCCCGTTCGTCCTGGGCCTTTCGTGAAGCTCGGGACAGGCGTACCGGAATTTCCGTTCGTCCTGAGCCTTTCGTGAAGCTCGGGGCAGGCGTACCGGAATTTCCGTTCGTCCTGAGCGTAGCCCGGCGTAGCCGGGCGAAGTCGAAGGGCGCCATGCCAAACAACGGCAGAGAATCCCAGGAACCGCCAGGAGAACACCCATGAACAACCTATTGCGAAAGCCGTCGGGGACGACGGGCAAGATCGTCGACATAACGCCCGAGGACGCCGGGTGGCGGTACGTCGGGTTCGCCGTCTACGCGTTGAAGGCCGGCGGCACCGCCGGAGAGGCCACGGGGGAACGCGAGGTCATTCTGGTCATGGTCGAGGGCAAGGCGCGCCTGGCCACGCCCGAGGTGGATTTCGGCGTCCAGGGCGAGCGCATGAACGTGTTCGAGCAGACCAGACCCTACGCCGTCTACGTTCCCAACGGGACGTCCTGGTCGGCGCACGCGGAAACGGACTGCACCATCGCGGTGTGCTCGGCGCCCGGCGCGGGCGGACACCCGGCCAGGGCCATCGATCCCGAGAGCATACCGGTGCTGGAGCGCGGCAAGGGCGCCAACACGCGCTACGTGCACCCCATCGCCATGGACGACGCCGACATCGCCGACAGCCTGCTGATCACCGAGGTCTACACGCCCCAGGGCAACTGGTCGAGCTCCCCGCCGCACCGTCACGACAGCGACGAGGGCTCGGACATGACCTATCTCGAGGAGACCTACTACCACCGCATCAACCCGCCCCAGGGGTTCGGCTTTCAGCGGGTATTCACGGAAGACGGCGAGCTGGACGAGACCATGGCGGTTTCCACGGCGGTACCGTTCCTGGGGCGCCGGGGCCTCATTCCGGCGGGGGCCCCGC
>JAPOQB010000124.1 GCA_026710965.1 Deltaproteobacteria bacterium
ACCTGAACCTCAACCGGCTCGACTATGTCTATCCGGAAGACTACACCGAAGAGGAATTCAACCGAGCCCGCAACTGGATGGCCGGCTACGGCCTCAAGCCCGACTCGCAAGCGAGCTACTCGGATTTGGTGAAGCTGTAGCTGCAGCGGGCGTCGGAGAACGAAGAAGCCCCTCCCAAAAACGGAGGGGCTTTCTTTTTGACAGGAAGAAGGCGGACCCTGGGTTCGGCCACTCGCTGGATGTTAGGATGCCGGGTCAAGCCCCCGGGATGACGTTGGGTCCGCCCTCCGGCATCCCGGGGGCTTGACCCGGCATCCGGGACCGGCGCTGGGTCGGGGAATACCAACGCCGTCTGCAATGCTCCCTCAAAGCGCCGCTTGCCATGACGAACAACCTCAGCCGCATCGGCGACAAGCTCCACGTCTTCCGCGTCCTCCGCTACCGCGACTTCCGCCTCTACTGGCTGGGGCATCTCACCGCCGTGGCCGGGCACCAGATGGTGATCCTGGCGCACGGGTGGCTGGCCTGGGAGCTGACGCGGTCCGAGTATGTCCTGGGCGCCCTGGGCCTGGTGGCCGCCACGCCCGCGGTGGCGCTGACCCTCTTCGGCGGCGCCGCGGCCGACAAGCTGGAGCTCCGGCGCTTCCTCATGCTGCTCCAGTACATCACCGCGCTCCTGCTGTTGGCGCTGGCCACGCTGGTGGCTACCGGGCTGGTGCAGGTCTGGCACGTGTTCACGGTCGCCGCCATCCATGGCGGCATACAGGCCTTCGATCATCCCGCCCGCCAGGCGCTCTTCCCGCACCTTCTGGACCGTGCGCACCTGATGAACGCGGTGAGCCTCAACTCCATGATCTGGCCGGGCACGCGCATCTTCGGCCCCGCTTTGGCGGGGTTCACCATCGACTACGTCGCGGACTACACCGGCGCGCCCCTGTCCGGCGCCGGAGCCGCCTATTACGTAGCGGCGGCGACCTACCTGATGTTCGGCGTGCTGCTGTTTCCCGTGCAGGTGCCGGTCATCGAACGCACCCGGGGCGGCAGTTTCATCCGCACCCTCCTGGGCGGGCTCTCGTTCGTCTGGACCCAAAAACTCTTTCGTTCCCTCATCGGCCTGAACTACCTGGACATCTTCTTCCTGGCCTCCCACACCGCGCTCCTTCCGGTCTTCGCCGACGTGGTGTTCAGCGGCGACGGCACGACCCTGGGCAACCTGTACGTGGTCAGCGGCATCGGCGCCCTGCTCGGCGCCCTGGTGGCCGCCAACCTGGGCTACTTCCCGAGGCGCGGCGGGCTGATTCTACTGGGTGCGGGAATCCACGCCCTCTTCCTCACGCTGTTCGGGCTTTCGGGCACCCTCCCGCTGGCATTGGGCATGCTGTTGATGGCTGGCGTCGGCCTCTCCTTCTTCATGGTGAGCACCCAGACCTCGGTCCAGACACGCGTACCCGACCAGTACCGCGGCCGGGTCATGGCCATCTGGGGCATGAACTACAGCGTCGTGCTGCCGATGGGGCAACTGCAGATGGGCGCGGTGGCCGGCCTGTCCCGGGACCACCTGTCACCGTTCCTCGGCAGGCTCGCCGGCGCCCCGTCGGCGGTCGTCCTGGGCGGTCTCGTCATGCTTGGGGCGGTGGGGATCATGACGGTTGCCAACCGCGGGGTGCGGGAGCTGAGGCCGGAGGGGCCTGCGTAGGATGGCGGCGCGGGGAATGCGTAACGCGTCGAACATGCCGGCCGTAAGGGGACTGGCGGGGGCCCAAAATCGTACCGCTTGACGTCAGGGGATAAAAGTAATTACTGTAATCACTGCACCAATAGCTGGAGGAGGTGTCCAACGATGCGCGAGGGAACGGTCGCGAGAGGTGACAAGACGGTGAAGAGAGACGTCAAGCTGGTCTCCGTGGGCAATTCCAAAGGCATCCGCCTCCCGAAGGCGCTCTTGCAGAAGTACGGGTGGAGCGATTCCCTGGTCCTTGAAGAGGCGGAGGACGGAGTGCTTCTTTACAGCAAGGAAAAGAACAGCCTGTCCTGGAAAGAGACATACCGCGCCATGGCC
>JAPOQB010000580.1 GCA_026710965.1 Deltaproteobacteria bacterium
CACCGTGCTCGTGGGCCCCAACTGTCCCGGCGTCATCACCCCGGGAGAGTGCAAGATCGGCATCATGCCCGGGCACATCCACAAGCGGGGCGCCATCGGCGTCATTTCCCGTAGCGGCACGCTGACCTACGAGGCGGTGGACCAGCTCACCCGCCTGGGCATGGGACAGTCCACCTGCGTCGGCATCGGCGGCGACCCCATCCGCGGGCTCAACTTCGTGGACGTGCTGGACCGCTTCAACCAGGACGATGAAACCGAGGCGGTGGTGCTCATCGGAGAGATCGGCGGCAACGCCGAGCAGGACGCCGCGGACTGGATCCGGGCGCACATGAAAAAGCCGGTGGTAGGCTTCATCGTGGGCCAGACCGCGCCTCCGGGGAAGCGCATGGGCCATGCCGGCGCCATCATTGCCGGAGGCAAGGGGACCGCGGCGGAGAAGGTCGAGGCCCTGCGTGAGGCCGGCGTGAGCATGGCGCCGTCACCCGCGGACATCGGGCAAACCATGAAAGAGGCATTGGGGTAGCATGGAGAGAACACTGTCGATCATCAAGCCGGAAGCGGTAGCCCGGGGCCTGATCGGGGACATTCTGAGCCGCTTCGAACACGCGGGCCTCAAGGTGGTGGCCGCGAAACTGACCCGGTTGGACAAGCAGCGGGCGGAGTCGTTCTACGACGTGCACCGGGAGCGGCCGTTCTTCAACAGCCTGACCGACTACATGTCCACCGGTCCCATCTTCGTGTCCGTGCTGGAAGGGGACGGGGCCATCGCCCGGAACCGGGAGATCATGGGCGCCACCGACCCCGCCAAAGCGGCCCCGGGAACGATTCGGAAAGATTGGGGCACGAACGTGGAGGAGAACGCGGCGCACGGGTCCGACGCCCCGGAGACGGCGGCCGCGGAGATCGCCTTCTTCTTCACCGCCGACGAGATCCAGTCATCCGGGTCGTAGGCGGCCGCCGATCGATCGGTATGGCGCCCTTCGACTTCGCTACGCACAGGACGAACGGCAAGTTGATCCTGCAACCGTTCGTCCTGTGCCCATCGAAAGCCTCAGGACAGGCGTAGCGAAGCGAAGTCGAAGGACCCAGGCTGGATAAATGGAAGACATCAACCCCAGCGATACCCGCCGGCCGGTCGAAGACCTGAGCGACTCCGAGTTGAGCGCGTGGCTCGACGCCCGCGGGCTTCCCGCCTATCGAGCCGATCAGATCAGACGCTGGCTCTTCCGCAAGCGGGCGACTTCGTTCGACGCCATGACCGACCTGGCGGCAACGTTGCGGCAGGCCTTGGCCCGGGACTTCGTCATCGGCAGCCTGGTCATGCAGCAGTGTCTCGGATCCCGGGATGGCAGCGTCAAGTATCTCTTTCGTCTTGGGGACGGCGGCGTCGTGGAGACGGTCTACATACCGGAGGCCGGCCGGGTAACCTTGTGTGTGTCGACGCAGGTGGGGTGCGGCCTGGGCTGCGTCTTCTGCGCCACCGCGCGGATGGGTCTGAAGCGGAACCTCACCCAGGCGGAGATCGTGGACCAGATCCTGGACGTGCAGCGCCGCTGCCCGGAGGACCAGCGAATCTCGAACCTGGTCTTCATGGGCATGGGCGAGCCGTTGGCCAACTACGAGGCGACGCGCGGGGCGCTGGACGTCATCACCGACGCCCGCAGCGGAATGGGCATTTCGCCCCGCAAGATCACCGTCTCCACGGTGGGGCTGTTGCCGCAGATGCGCCGGCTCATGGAGGAGACCCGGGTAAATCTGGCCATCTCGCTCCATTCGGTGCGGGACTCGGTGCGGTCCGAGCTCATACCGGTCAACCGGAAGTACCCGGTGGCGCAGTTGCTTGACTGCTGCCGGTCCCTGCCGGTGCCGCGGCGCAAGCGCATCACCTTCGAGTACCTGCTGATCGACGGCCTGAACGATCTCGCCGCGGACGCGGCGGAGCTGGCCGGGAGGCTTCACGGCATCCGTTGCAAGGTGAACCTGATTCCCTTCAACCCTCACGAGGGGAGCGCCTACCGCCGGCCTTCGGAAACGGTCATCGAGCGGTTTGGAGAGACCTTGCGGGCCCGGGGCATTCAGACGAACGTGAGGCGCCCGAGGGGCGACGACATTCAGGCGGCCTGCGGCCAGTTGTATCACGCGGCGGTGGCGGGCGGCGGCGGCGCGGAGAATATCGGATCGCCGGCGGACGGCCGGACGGAACACTGAGGACGAGGGAAGATGGAACAGAAGACGATGCTGGGCGTCATCGGCGGCACCGGCCTCTACGAGATGGAGGGATTGAGCGCGGTGCGCGAGGTGGAGGTGGACACTCCTTTCGGTGAGCCCTCCGGTCCCTTCGTGACGGGATCCCTCGACGGCGTGGAGCTGGTCTTTCTGCCGCGCCACGGCAAGGGGCACCGCCTCTTGCCCTCGGAGGTCAACAACCGGGCCAACATCTTCGGCATGAAGAAGCTGGGGGTGGGCCGGATCCTGTCGGTGAGCGCGGTGGGCAGTCTCAAGGAAGAGATCGAGCCGGGCCACGTGGTGCTGCCGGACCAGTTCATAGACCGCACCTACCGGCGTCCCAGCACCTTCTTCGGCGACGGAATCGTTGCCCACGTGCAGTTCGCGGACCCGTTGTGCAACGATCTCAGGGCGGTGGTGGCGGAGGCGGCCGGCACCGAGGACATTCAGGTACACGGCCGCGGCACCTACGTGTGCATGGAAGGGCCGCAATTCTCGACCCGCGCGGAGTCCGCCCTGCATCGGAGCTGGGGCGCCGACATCATCGGCATGACCAACCTGCAGGAGGCCAAGCTGGCCCGGGAGGCGGAGATCTGCTTCGCCACCATCGCCATGGCGACGGACTACGACTGCTGGAACGAAGCCGCCGGGGACGTGGATATCGAGGAAGTCATCGCGGTGCTGCAGAAGAACGCGGACGTGGCCAAGCGCATCATCCGGGGCACGCTGGAGCGCCTGTCGCCCGAGCGCGCCTGTCCCTGCGCCACGGCCCTGAGCATCGCCATCGTCACGGACCGTTCGTTGATTCCGGAGGCCGCGCGGCAGAGGCTGGCGCCGCTGGTAGACAAGTATCTCTGAAGAATCCAACTGTGATTATTTGAACGGGGGCGTCCTTCGACTTCGCTCCGCTACGCTCAGGACGAACGGGAGAGGTTCCCTGCAACCGTCAGGACGAACTGGGTGGGTTTTCCAACAACCGTCAGGACAAACGGGAGAGGTTCCTAACAACCGTCAGGACGAACCGGGGTAGGTTTTTCAACAACCGTTCGTCCTGAGCGTAGCGGAGCGAAGTCGACGGACGCCATTTTGGGGAGGACTGTAACATGAGTGTTCTGGTGGTGGGCTCCATGGCCTTCGATTCCATCGAGACCCCGCACGGCCGTGCCGATCGGGTCCTGGGGGGATCGGCGGCCTATTTCGCGCTGGCCGCGGCGGTGTTCGCTCCGGTGCGGATCGTCGGCGTGGTGGGCGAGGATTTTCCCGAGGAACATCTGACGGCCCTGTCCCGGAGCGGGGTGGACCTGGAGGGATTGCAGCGGGCCGCCGGCAAGACCTTCTTCTGGCACGGCCGGTATCACGAAGACCTGAACGTGCGCGATACCCTGGAGGTCCAGCTCAACGTGCTGGGGGACTTCGACCCGCGATTGCCCGCCGGCTACGAGGACACCGAGTATGTCTTTCTCGGCAACATGCACCCGGCGGCGCAGTCGGAGGTGCTGTCGCAGTTGAAGCAGCCGCGGCTGGTGGCGTGCGATACCATGGACCACTGGATCAACGAGAATCCCGGGGAGTTGAGGAAGGTCCTGGAACGGGTCGAGACCGTGGTCATCAACGACTCGGAAGCGCGCATGCTGAGCGGACACGACAACATCGTGCGGGCCGCCCGCGCCATCCTGAAGATGGGGCCCCGGGCGGTGCTGATCAAGCGGGGAGAGTACGGCGTCTTCCAGTTCTCGGACGACTCGACCTTCGTGGTGCCGGCCTATCCGCTGGAAGACGTCCTGGACCCCACCGGCGCCGGCGATTCCTTCGCGGGCGCCTTCATGGGCTGCCTGGCAGCGGGCGGCGCCAATGGAGACGAGGGGCTCAGGCGCGCCATCGTGTACGGCAATGTCACCGCGTCGTTCACGGTGGAGGACTTCGGACCCCGGCGGTTGCTGACGCTGGAGCGGGGAGAGGTCGATGAGCGCTACCGGCGGTTCGTGGAGTTGACCCGCTTTCACGACTGACAGCGCCGTGGTCGGAGACCGTTGATCGCATGAACATCGCAATGCTCGGTACGGGTTACGTGGGGCTGGTCACGGGGAGTTGTTTCGCCGAGACCGGCAACGACGTGGTCTGCGTCGACATCGACAAGGCGAAGATCGAGCAGCTCCGGCAGGGCCGTGTTCCTTTCTACGAGCTGGGGCTGGAGGAGTTGATTCAACGGAACACCCGCGAGGGCAGGCTGTCGTTCTCCACCGATCTGGCCGAGGCAGTGGAGCGCGCGGAAGCCG
>JAPOQB010000123.1 GCA_026710965.1 Deltaproteobacteria bacterium
GCGCCGCAGGCGACGATGCCGCCTTCGCCGGCGCCCTTGACGCCCAGGGGGTTCAGGGGCGAGGGGGAGTACTCGGTGATGATGCTCTCCACGGGCGGGATCTCCATGCTGGAGGGCAGGGGGTAGTCGAGCAGGGTGGTGGTCAATAGCTGACCGTCCTCGTTGTAGGCGAGCTCCTCCAGCAGGG
Organism: Deltaproteobacteria bacterium; assembly: GCA_026710965.1. Lineage (GTDB taxonomy): Bacteria > Desulfobacterota > Binatia > UBA9968 > JAJDTQ01 > JAJDTQ01. The sequence continues at coordinate 188 of JAPOQB010000123.1, forward strand.
TGCCGCCGATGCCTTGGGCGGCGGCGCCGAGGGCCTGGCCGTGCACCAGCAGCGGGTTGACGGCGCGGCCCACGTCCTCCAGCACCAGGTAGCGCAGGATTTCCACCACGCCGGTCTCCGGGTCCACGGTCAGGTGCACCAGGTGGCCGCCGTAGGTGTAGGTGAGGCGGTTGGTATGGAAGTACTCGGTGGCTTCCAGGCCGGGGGCTCCGCCATCCGATACCTTGCCGGGCCTGGTCATTTCCAGCAGCTCTTCGAGGCCCAGCAGCGGCTGGTCGGTGCCCGCGGCGTGGACCTTGCCGGAGTGGAACTCCAACCCGCCCGGGTCGGTCTCCAGGCGCCGCGACGCCACCTCCAGCAGCCTTTTCTTGAGCGCCTCGGCGGTGAGGTGCACGGCGTTGCCGGCCATGACCGTGCCGCGGCTCGAGTAGGTGCCGCCGCCCCAGGGCATCAGGTCGGTGCTGCCGTGGAAGACCGTGATCCACTCGATGGGCACGCCCAGGGCGTCGGCGCAGATCTGCGCCATGACGGTCTCGTGCCCCTGCCCCAGGGTGGCGATGCCCAGGTAGACGGCCACGCTCTCGAGCCCGGTAATGGCCACGCGCGCGCCCTCGGACGGCCCCAGACCGGTGTTCTTCACGAACCAGCCGATGCCGATGCCGTGGTAGCGGCCGTCCCGCTTCTGCCCCTGGAGCGGCATCAGCTCGTCGTAGCCGAACCGTTCCAGGGCGTGCTCCAGCGCCCGCGGGTAGTCGCCGCTGTCGAAGACGGTGGAGGCGATGCCCGGGCGGGTGGGGCCCAACTCGTAGGGAATCTCCTCGGGCTGGATCAGGTTCTTCCGGCGCAGGTCGATGGGGTCCATGCCCAGGTCCTCGGCCACCATGTCGAGCATCCGCTCGCGGAAATAGCAGGACTCGTAGCGCCCGGGCGCCCGGTAGGTGCCCACCCCCATCTTGTTGGTCATGACGCAGTGGATGTGGGCCTCGTAGGCGGGGATCCGGTAGGGCCCGGGCAGCACGCCGGCGGTGGACGCCGGCACCAGCCCGCCGTGGGTGCGGATGTGCGCGCCCATGTCGCCGTGGATCTGCGCGCGCATGCCCAACAGGGTGCCGTCCCGGCGCGCGGCGATCTCCAACTCGCAGCGCACGTCCCGCGAGTGGTTGGCCGCCATCAGGTGCTCGCGCCGGTCCTCGATCCACTTCACCGGCCGGCCGAGCTTCATGGCGGCGTAGGGAATCAGGAAGTCCTCGGGATAGAACTCGCCGCGGATGCCGAAGCCGCCCCCCACGTCAGGCTCTATGAAGTGGATCCGGTGCTCGGGCATGTCCAGCAACGACGACAGCACCGCGCGATTGAAGTGCGGCACCTTGGTCATCCCCCACACCGTCACCTCGTTCCGGCCGGCGTCGTACGAGGCCAGCAGCCCGCGGGTCTCCATGGGGTTGCCGGTATGGCGGTGCGACCGCAACACCTCCTTGCGGGTGTACTCGGCTTCGCGGAACGCGCCGTCCACGTCGCCCAGCTTGACATGGTGGCCGCCGGCCACGTTGGTGCCCTGCTCCTCATGGATGATGACGTCCCCGCGCAGCGCAGCCTCGATGTCCGCCACCACCTCCAAGGGTTCGTACTCCACCCGGATCAAGTCGGCGCCGTCCTCGGCCACGTAGCGGTCCGCCGCCGCCACCAGCGCCACCGGCTCGCCCACGTAGCCAACCTTGTCCGGCGCCAGCGGATACTGCAGGAACCGGTCCAGCCCCTCCAACTGGTACATGCGCAGCGGGATCGGCTTGACCCCCGCCGGCAGATCCGCAAAGGTGAGCACGCTGACGACCCCCGTGAGCTTCAGCGCCTCCGACACGTCCACCGACTTGATGCGCGCGTGCGCGTGAGGGCTCCGCAGCACGGCCGCGTACAGCATCCCGGGCAGCTTCACGTCGTCGATGAACGTGGCCTTGCCGGTCAGGAACCGAATGTCTTCACCGCGCCGGATCGGCGCCCCGATGTAAGTCTGTGTCATGTTCCGCTCCGTTGACTCCGGCCCCACCCCGCCTGGAGTTTCCGCTTGGGGAAGAGGGCGTCCTTCGAGATGGCGCCCTTCGACTTCGCTCGGCTACGCCTCGCTACGCTCAGGACGAACGGAAATAAACGTCCCGGCACCCGCTCGGCCTGGGCGTAGCGCCGCGGCTTTACCCCTCCATTCGTCCTGAGCATAGCGCCGCAGCCTTGCTCCCCGCTTGGCCTAGGCATAGCGCCGCGGCTTTACTCCCCGTTCGCCCTGGGCGTAGCGCCGCGGCCTTACCCCTCCGTTCGGCCTAAGCGTAGCGCCGCGGCCTTGCTCCCCGTTCGGCCTAGGCATAGCGCCGCGGCTTTACTCCCCGTTCGGCCTGGGCGTAGCGCCGCGGCTTTACCCCTCCGTTCGTCCTGAGCGTAGCGCCGCGCCAGCGGCGCGAAGTCGAAGGGCGCCATCTTCCGCCGCGGTCTTTGGACAGGGGTTCATATCAATCCTAGGCATAGCGCCGCGGCTTTACTCCCCCTTTCGGCCTGGGCGTAGCGCCGCAGCTTTACCCTCCGTTCGTCCTGAGCGTAGCGCCGTGCCAGCGGCGCGAAGTCGAAGGGCGCCATCTTCCGCGGCGGTCTTTGGACAGGGTTTCATATCAATGACGGTTTCGGGACGGCACCGTCCGTGCCAATATTCGTACCAGACTAGTACACGTGTGTCGCGCTTCGCAAAACAATGTTCCTCCTGAAACAACTCACCCGGCCCGAGACCCTGCTGGTCCTTCTGTGGGTGACGCAACTCGTCAGGATGGCATGGCCGGGCGCGGGCATTGACAACGCCGCGGCGGCGCTCGCGGCGTTGTGCATCGTGCGGGTGTTCCCGCTCCTGCGGCGGCCGACGGTGATCCTGTGCGCCGGCCTCGCCACCCTGGCCGCCGTGCTCATCATCATCTACGGCGGCCCCGCCACCGTGCTCGTGGGCTTCAGGGCGGTGCCCATGTTCGTGGGCTTCTTCGGCACCATCGTGCTGATGCGCGCCACCGCTGACCAGCTCCAGCAGATCGCCAGCGCGCGCTCTCTCTTCAGGCGCCTCAAACCCGACCACCGGCTGGGCGGCTTCCTGGTGGGCAGCCACCTGCTGGCGGTGGTGCTGGGACCCGGCGCCTACGCCATCACCGCCCCGATCATAGGCGAAAGCAAGGGGGAGGAGGAATACCTCGCCGCCATCCGCGCCTGCCATCGCGGCGGCAGCCTCGGGGGCCTGTGGTCGCCGTTCTGGATCGCCATGGCGCTGTCCACGCAATACGTGCCGGGGGTGCCCCTGTGGCAGACCATGGTGCTGGGTATTTCCATGGCGGTCTGCGCCCTGACCGCATCCCACGTGCTCTACGCCCGGGAACCGGGCCTTGCGCTGCTGTGGCGGGCGCTCCGGAGCCTCCAGCCCATCGCGCTGCCGGTGGCGCTCTGCGTCCTTTTGGTGGCGGTTCTGTCCGGCGTCACCGTGCTGTCGACCCTGGAGGCGCTGATCGTGAGCGTCCCGACCCTGTGCCTGCTGACGCTCATGGCCAAGGGCCGGCGGGCGCTCCGGACCACCCTGGTGAACACCTACCGGAACGCCGCCCACATCAGCAACGAGATCACCATCCTGACCATGTCGCTGGCCCTGGGCGGCGTGGTCCGGCACGTCTTCGCCCAGACCGGAATCACCGGCTGGATCGGCGGCCTCGACCTGCCCGCCATGGCCGTCATCGGGATCATGATCGGCACCGTGAGCCTCGGCGCGCTGGTGGGCGTGCACCAGATCGTGCTGGTGACCTTCCTCCTGGCGGTGTTCTCGGACCTGCCGGTGCAGGTCGCCGACGTCATCCTCATCGAGAGCGCCCTGGTGGCCTGGTCCTGCTCCTCCACCATCGGCCTCTCCGCCATCATGGTGGGCACCGCGACCACCCTGTTCCAGGTCCCCCCGGAAAAGATCATCCTCGGCCCCAACCTCAAGTTCACCGCCATGTTCGCCGCCGCCTCCATCCTGGTGCTGACCGCGGTGAACGCATGGCTGGTGTAGGCCGGCCCCAACCGTCTGCTCCGTCATGGTCGCGGACCAGGGTGTATTCGCCCGGAGGATGGCGCCCTTCGACTTCGCGCCGCTGACGCGGCGCTACGCTCAGGACGAACGGTTGAAGGAGGCGAATCAAATCTGTTCTTTGTGGTCGCGGCTTTCTGACAAGGGAAGCGAATCAAATCTGTTCTTTGAGGTCGCGGCCTTCTGACAAAGGAGGTGAATCAAACCCGTTCTTTGAGGTCGCGGCCTTCTGACAAGGGAGGTGAATCAAACCCGTTCGTCCTGAGCGTAGCGCCGCGTCAGCGGCGCGAAGTCGAAGGTCGCTGTCTCGCCTTGGCGCAACCCGCCGAATATGGAAGACTACGCGTATGGCGGGCCGGGAGGCGCCGGTCAACGAAGCTGAAGGGATTGAAACCGGCATGAGCAGTCTGGCGAAGAACACGAAGGCGACGATGATTCCGGGGCTCCGCTACAAGGATGCGCCGGCCGCCATCGACTGGCTGTGCGAGGCGTTCGGCTTCGAGCGGCATCTGGTGGTACCGGGCGAGGGCGGCACCATCGCCCACGCCCAGCTCGTGTTCGGCAACGGTATGGTAATGCTGGGCTCGGCCCGGGACGACGAGTTCGGGGCGCTCCAGCAGCCCCTGGCCACGCCCGGCGGGCCGGTGTCCTTGAGCATCTACATCGTGGTTTCGGACGTGGACGCGCACCATGCCAGGTCGGCGGCGGCGGGCGCCGAGATCGTCATGGCTCCCGAAGACCAGGACTACGGCGGCCGGCTCTATTGCTGCCGCGACCCGGAAGGCAATCTCTGGAACTTCGGCAGCTACGACCCGTGGGAAGAGACTTCGTAGGGAATCCGGAGGATGGCACCATGAACAAGATCGTCAAAAACAAGATCGTCAAAACTTTGACAGTTCTCGGCCTTTGTCTCGCGCTGGGCGGGGTGGTGGCGGCGGATCGGGCGCGGGCGGCGGATGACGCCGTTTCGGGCCACATGGTGGCGCAGGCCATGCTCACCGCCCATTTCATCGCCGCCGCGGTCAAGGCGGGCATGAGCAAGGACGACATCAATGCGGCGTTGACCAGGGTGGCGGCGGGGTCGGCCATCTCCGAGTTCTGGATCAGCGACGAGCAGGGGCGCATCGAGTTCA
>JAPOQB010000215.1 GCA_026710965.1 Deltaproteobacteria bacterium
CAGGACAGGCGTAGCGAAGCGAAGTCGAAGGACGCCATCCCGCTACCCCTTCGCCGTGCTGATCAAATTCTTGTATTCGTCCCCCCGCGACTTCCCGTCCCTACGCCGGACCTGAGCCAGTCGAAGGGCTCAGGACAGGCGTAGCGAAGCGAAGTCGAAGGACGCCATCACCGGCGACGGCAACCGACTCAAGACCGTGCACACAAACGCAGGCCGGCGGCCCGCGGAAAGAAGACCCATGGCACAACCCCAATCCAGGGTGACAGGCGCCTCGGCGGACCCCATCACTCTCCAGGTGATCCAGGCGCGGCTGGCCGGCATCGTGCAGGAGATGCAGAACTCGCTCTTCCGCACCGGCTTCTCCACCATCATCCGCGAGTCCCAGGACGCCAGTTGCGCCCTGCTCACCTGCGACGGCGAGGTGGCGGCCCAGCACGTGGTGCTCCCGCTCCACATGGGTGCGTTCCCGGCGTGCGCCCAGGGGGTGCTGCGGAACTACCCGCCGGAGGAGATCCACGAGGGCGACGCCTTCATCACCAACCATCCCTACCTCGGCGGCAGCCCCCACGCCCCGGACATGTGCGTGATGACGCCGATCTTCTGCGACGGCGAGTGGGTGGGGTTCTCCGCCACCATGGCCCACAAGAGCGACATCGGCGGGCCGGTGCCCGGGAGCTGCTGGAGCCAGGCCCGGGAGGTGTACCAGGAGGGGCTCCAGGTGCCGCCGGTGAAGTACATCGACCGCTTCAAGACCAGCAAGGACATCGAGGAGATCATCGGCTGCAACAGCCGCACGCCCGAGTTGGTGGTGGGCGACATCCGCGGTCAGGTGGGGGCGGCGCGCCTGGGCGAGCGGCGCTTCGGCGAGATGATGGCCAAGTACGGCCGGGAAACGGTGCTGGCCTGCTACGACCGGCTGTTCCAACTCACCGAGGAGCGGGTGCGGAAGGAGATCTCGACCTGGCCCGACCAGAGCGCGGAGGGCGAGCGCTTCCTGGACAGCGACGGCATCGACCTCGACAAGCCGGTGCGCATCCGCGTGCGCATCGACAAGAAGGGCGACCGGCTGCTGTTCGACTTCACCGGCAGCGCCGACCAGACCCGCGGCCCGGCCAACATCCGGCCGTCGGTGGTGCGGGCGGCGTGCTCCTATTGCCTCACGGCCCTCACCGACCCGGCCCTGCCCACCAACCAGGGGCTGGCCCGGGTGGTGGAGGTCAACTGCCCCGAGGGAAGCGTGCTAAACCCCCATTTCCCGGCGCCGGTGAACACCTACAACCCCACCGTCCACGCCCTGGTTGAGGCCCTGTTCGAGGCTCTGAGCCGGCTCACCCCGGTCAAGAAGATCGCCGACGGCTGCGCCAGCCGCTCCATCATCATCGGCGGGCGGAACGAGAAGACCGGCCGGAGCTACGTCCAGTACGAGATTTTCGGCGGCGGCTCCGGCGCCCGCACCGGCAAGGACGGGGTTTCCGGCACCAACGTCAACCAGTCCAACGCCCGCATCGCCCCCATCGAGATCATCGAGTCGGAGTTCTCCACCCGGCTGCGCCG
>JAPOQB010000426.1 GCA_026710965.1 Deltaproteobacteria bacterium
GCGCTCGAATCCCAGGTCGGCGAACACCGCCAGCGCACGCGGGTCGGCGAGCAGTTCGGCGAACGCCGGATGCGGGAACTTCCAGTAGGAGATGATGCACCCCTGCGCGCGGTGGCGCTCGAAATGCTCGGCATCCTCCTGGGCGATGGTCCACTCGCTCATCGCGTTCAACTTCGCCACGGTACCGGCATCGAGCACGTTCTCGAACACGCAGAACCCGTCGCGCAACTCCAAGGAGGCGCGCGCACGCCACCGGTGGCGCAGCTCTGGTGGATTATCGGTCGGCGCTCGTCACCTGATGATGGCGTCGGCCCACAGCCGTTCGAGAAACACTTCCCAGGGCAGAATGTCGATGCCGTCGGGCGTGCGCCGCGGAGCGCTCGCGTTGCACACCACGGCGGCGAGGCGCGGACGATGATCCCGCACGTAGGCGCGCAGTGCCCGAAGATCGCCCGGTCCGGGGTTGGCGCTGCCCTTGACCTCGATGGCCACCTCGCCCTCTCGCCCGAGCACGAAGTCGCATTCCAGGCCCGACTTGGTGCGCCAGAAGCGCACCTCGTAGTCGCACTCCCGGTAGCCGCGGTAGGCGAGCAACTCCATCAGCACGAAGTGTTCGAGGGCGCGCCCGAAGTCCGGGCCCGCGGCATGCCCGATGCGGCGCCCGGTCAGGTGGCCGGCCACGCCGACGTCGAACAGGTAGAACTTCGGCGCCCGCACGATCACCGCACGCGAACGGGGACGCCCGCTGAACGGCTCCACGAACACGCCGAGCAGGGTATCCACGAGAATCTGGAAGTACTCGCGCACCGTCTTGGAGTCGAAGCCGCAGTCGCGCGCCACGTTGCTGTAGTTCAAGAGCTCACCGTGGCAGAACGACAGCGCATCGAAGAACCGTGAGAACGCGGCCACGTTGCGCGTCAGCCCTTCGTCGAACACCTCCTCCTTGAGGTAGTCGTCCACGTACCCGGACAACGCCCGCCGGTGCCGCGCGGAGTCGTAGTGCTGGGGGACGAGTCCGCGATTGAGCGCCCGCAGCAGGTCGAACTCCGGAATCTCGCGCCACGTCAGCGGATGCAGCCGAAAGCCCCAGGCTCGGCCGCCCAGCAGGTTGGCCCGCCCGCGCCTCACCTTGCGGGCGCTGGAGCCGCACAGCACGAAGCTCAGGCGGTCGCCCTCGATCATGCGATGCACCTCGTCCAGAAGCGCCGGCACTTTCTGTACCTCGTCGATGATGATCGGATGCGACCTGGCGGCGGGTTCAAGCGCGCGCACGCGGTCCGCGAGCGTCCACGGCGCCCGCGTGAACTCCAGCATCAACCGGGTATCGAGCAGGTCGAAGCGAGCCGATTGCGGGAACCTTCGCCGCAACAACGTCGATTTGCCAGTCTTGCGGGGTCCCCAAAGGAACGCCGACTGATCCCGCGGAAGGTCGATGTCAAGGCTGCGCGCGTACTCCGGCATTTCGCAAGTCACTCCGAATTGGTTCGACCAACTCGGAGTATAACCCGAATTAGCCGCCAGAGTCATGGCGCTACATCACGCGAACTTGTCCTGACCGAGTTTCATGAACGGTTCGACCCGTTCGTTGAGCGGGGCCTCGCCGGTGCTGGGCACCGGATACGCCGAATCCATGCCAAGAGCGACATGCAGCTCGGGCCGGTCCCCGGTGTGTTCGGCAGCCGGCGGCTTGGGAGGCCCCTTATGAGCGAAGCGGTCCCGCCGGTTACCGCTGTCCAACGCCACAGCGACAATCCCCGTTGTCGGCCCTAACGCGCTCAGCGCTCGCCAGTGAGGGTCGGCACGATGTCCGCCAGAGTGATGCCGAAATCGTGTTCCTGGACGTGTTGAAAAACCGGGAAATTCAACTTGCTCCGGCCTTCGAGATTTGTCATCCTGCGAGGCGTCGGACTACCGGCCACCCGATGCATGCAACCGGTGCTCCCGATGCGTCCTGGGCTACCGGAACGACGTACGCACGACTACCGGCGCCACGGGACCACGTCGCTGTTCGCGGCTCTGAACGTGGCCACTGGTGAAGTAGTCGGCAAGTGCTACCGGCGCCACC
>JAPOQB010000461.1 GCA_026710965.1 Deltaproteobacteria bacterium
GATTCCAGGTAGAGAAGCTGGGCCGCGATGGTGTTGGCCATCGGATCGTCTATCTCCCCCACCAGGAAAACGATCCGGTCCCGCAACATACGAGAGAAAAGGTCGTAGGCCCGCTCGCCGCGACCGCTGTCCTCCACCACCGTGGGTATCTCGATCTGGTTTCGCATCACCGTGAAATATGCAGGCCAATCGTCAGGAACTCAAGAGGCCATGCCGGTCCAGGAAGTCACGCATGATCTCGACGCAACTCTCCGGTTCTTCGAGCTGCAGAAAATGCGTCGTTTCGGGCACGAAATCGTAGTCCACGGTCAGGATATGACTCAGGTCTAGCGTCGGCAGGTAGGAAAACGGCAGAGTGGGATCGGCGCCGATGACCTTGGTCGGACAACGGACCTTGTCGAGTTCCACCATCATCGCAAACGGCGCGGCGTATTGGATGATCTGCGCTTCGTAGTCACGCGGACACCGGAGCTCGTAGCCGTTCCCGTCGGCGGACTCGCGGAGGGTCGTCCGCGCGACGAGATCGAACACGCCGGGAACGGCCCGTTGATATACCGGCAGATAGGGCAGGATCTCGGCAAACTGTTGCTCGCTCTCAAACCGGGGTGTGCGGTGGCGGGTCATGCCCGCCACGCGGTCGGCGGCGGCATCGAATTCCTCGTAGTTCAGCCCGCGCTTGCACACGGGCGGATCGAACAGAACGCGAGCCGCGAACTCGCTGCCCAGGTTGGCCGACAAGAGCGTGGCCAAGGCGGCGACGGAATGGAAGACCCCGATCTTGGGCTTGTTTCCGTAGTGGTGGTCGATGGCCCGGAGAATCCGGTCGTGGTCACTGACGAATCTCGCAACATTGTGACTCTGCGACTTGCCGACAGCATTCCAGCCGTGGTTCCGGAGGTCATAGACGACCAGGTCGAAGTCATCGGCCAGCAGCGACCAGAAAGGGTAGTAGAGGTCGATGGCGAGCCCGTTGCCGTGGCTCAAGACCAGTCGCGGGCCCGCCGGATTGCCGTGACGCCGCAGGACGATGACCGTGTCATCGTCCACGCGGACGTCACGGGTGGAAAGCGGCTCGGGTATCGCCCACACGGTCTCTCTCGGAAGGCCTTACCCAGCGTGAGAATCCACGTAATTGATCAGATCACGCAAAGTAGCGAACTTCGCCGCGTCTTCGGGGGGGATCGAAACGTTGAACGCCTCGCCGACCGCCTTGATGAACGCGACCGCATCCAGGGATGACACGCCTGAATCCGCCGCGCTGACGTCGGGACTCGCCGGCCGGCCCAGGTTTTCCTCGAACATTTGCTTGACACGATCTTCACTTGAAGCCATACGTATTTCCTCCTTAAGCAAGCGACCTGTGTGCACTACACAGGACCAGGTTGGGAACATGCGTTCCTCCAAAGAGAATACTTTCCACGGCAACATACAGGGTATGGCAAGAGTATTTCAAACGGGTAGACCCTCGCGTCACTCCGGCGGCCGGGACGGCGCTTCGATCCAGTGGCGCCGGCGCTCGAACGGGTAGGCCGGAAGCGGGATCCGGCGCCGGGTCTCGCCTGTGAAGAGGCCGGCAAAGGCAACCTCGATCCCTGCCGCATAGGCGCCGGCCACCGCCTCGACGAACCCGCTCTCCTCCGTTTCCACCCGCGCGTCGGCGGACGGCCGCCGAAGGCTCGACAGCCCCACCGGCACCGGGCCGTTGGCGGCCGGATCCGCCGGCACCGGCCACGCCCGCGCTACCGCCGGCGCCAGCTCCTCGTCCGGGCCAACCTCCACCACCACGTTCACTTCCAATGCCGCCAGCGTCCGGACCGCCTCGGCCAATGCCGCCGGCGCGCCCACCCGCCGGGACCAATAGCCTCCATCGGACAGGTCGGCCGCCTCCATCGCCAGCCCGGTGACGCCGCTCACCAGCACCCGTGACGGCGGCGCCATGGTGATGTCCGCGAGGATCGTTTCCATACCGTCCGTGGCAGCCTCCAACGTCCCGTTTCCGGATTGTCCCGCCAGGAACGTCCCTCGGGCCGCGGCCAACCGCAGCCCCTCCTCAAGGCCGAACACGCCGGCCGCCTGGGCGGCCGCCAGCTCTCCCACATCATGACCCAGCGCCACGTCCGGACGAATGCCCACGCTCGCCCAAAGCGCCGCCAGCGCACACTCCAGCGCATACATCGCCGGCTGTGCCCAGACCGGATCGTCCAGGTCCCCGGCGGCGGCCGAGCCGGAGAACATCACCTCCAGCAGGGAGACGCCGCGCTCTTGCCCGAGCGCCGCGTCGCAGCGGTCCAACACCGCGCGGACCGCGGGCTCACGGTCGTATAGGGTCCGGCCCATGCCGGCCCACTGGCCGCCCTGGCCGGAATAGACAAAAGCCACCTTCGCCGCCGGATGCGGCTCTACGTTTGCATCCGCCACCGTCTTGAGCTCCCGCCGCAACGACTCGACGTCGTGGAACACGATACCCGCCCGGCGATCGAAGTGGCTTCGCCCCACGCCCGCGGTCCATGCCATGTCCGCGAGGACGTCGTCCGCGGAGACCTCCCCTGAGCGCTCGTCGAGCCACGACAGATAGCGTCCGGCCAACTCGCGCAGCGCGGCGGGCGATTTGCCGGAGAGCGGCAGGATCCGCGCGCGCCGGGATTCCAGTTCGCCCGTCGCCGGCGACAGCTCCGCCGCAGGCTCCGGCAGCGTCACGGGACGTCCGGCGCCCGTCGGCGGTCCCTCTCCGCCGCCCGCGTCACCGGGCGCACGGTAACCCTCCACCACGACATGGGCGTTGGTTCCCGAGAGCGCGAAGGCGCTGACGCCGGCCCGTGGCGGGCGGTCCGGGTGGAGCGGCCAGTCCGTTGCCTCCGAGACCACGCGCACCGGGAGATCGTCCCAGTCCAGGTGCGGATTCGGCTCATGGAAGTGCAGATGCCTGGGTATGACGCCGTGGTGCATGGCCAGCACCGTCTTGATCAGACTCGCGGCACCTGCCGCGCATTCCAGGTGGCCGATGTTCGTCTTCACCGATCCCATCAAGAGCGGCCGCGCCTCTTCGCGTCCCTTGCCGTAGGCCGAGGCCGCGGCATTCACCTCGATGGGGTCGCCCAGGTCCGATCCCGCTCCATGCGCCTCCAGGTAGTCCACCTCGGCGGGCGGAATCCCCGCCCGCGACAGGGCCTCCTCGATCACCCGCTCCTGCGCCGGCCCGTTGGGGACCGTGAGTCCGGCGGCGGCGCCGTTCTGGTTCACCGCCGACCCCCGGACCACGCCCCAGATCCTGTCGCCGTCCGCCTGCGCCTCCCGCAGCCGCTTCAGCACCACCATGCCGCAGCCCTCGCCCCGGACGAAACCGTCGGCTCCCGCGTCGAAGGTCCGGCAGCGCCCGCTCGGGGACAGCATGCCGGCCTCCCGCATGAACATCGAGACCGTGGGCGACAGCATGGCGTTGACGCCGCCGACCAGGGCCAGGTCCCCCTCCCCCTGCCGCAACCCAACCACCGCCTGGTGCACCGCCGTCAGCGACGACGCGCACGCCACGTCCACCGGCACGGCCGGGCCGTTGAGTCCCAGGACGAACGCCACCCGCCCGGTGGCCACGCTTGCGGTCGTGCCCAGATATCCATGGGAGCGGCCCATGGCCAACGCAAGGTCCCGGTAGTCGCCGTTGGTGACCCCGGCGTAGACGCCGGTGCGGCTGCCCCGGAGTCCTTCCGGGTCGATGCCCGCGTCTTCCAACGCGTGCCAGCTCGTCTCCAGCAGCAGCCGCTGCCGCGGGTCCATCATCCGCGCCTCGATGGGAGTGATGCGGAAGAAAGCCGCGTCGAACTTGTCGATGTCCTCGATGAACCCGCCCACCCGCGACCACTCATCCGGGCTCGCCGGGTCTCCGACGACACCGTCCCAGGCGCCCGGGTCCGGGCGTCCGTCGGTCACCGCGTCCGTGCCCGCCTCGAGCTGGCGCCAGAACGCCGTGAGATCCGGCGCGCCGGGGAAGCGGCACGCCATGCCCACGATGGCGATGCGGTCGTCTTCCACCGGCTCCCGCGGCCGGCGTTCCGGAACGGGCTCGACCTCGGCGGCGCCGATCTCGCCAAGTTCTCCGGCCAGGTGGTGCGCGAGCGCGGCGATGTCCGGGTAGTCGAACACCACGGTGTTGGGGGCCACGTACTCCCCGGCGAACGCGCGGTTCAACCGGTTGCGCAACTCCACCGCCATGAGGGAGTCGATACCAAGATCGAAAAACGCCACCGCCGGGGCGGGCGCCGACGGCAGCCGCAGCACCGCCTGCACCTCCTGTTGCAGGAACGAAACCAGCAGCGCTTCTCGCCCCGCCGCCGGGGTCGCCCGCAGCATCGACGGCAGATTGTCCGCCAGGGCCAAGGCCTCGCCGGCTCCGTCGGAGTCCGTGGACAGGAGCTCCTCCAGGAACGGCGGACGGTCCTCGACGGCCTCGCCATACGCCGCCCAGTCCACGGCCGCCACCATGGCGCAGGCCGGGTCCTGCCGCACCATCCGGTCGAATGCCCGCAGACCCTGCTGCGGGCTCATCCAGCCGGTGCCCGACGCTTCCAGCTGCCGGGCGATGCGCTCCCTCTGCTCCTCGGCTTCGCCGAGCCCGGCCCACGCGCCCCAGGCGATGGTCTGCCCCGGAAGGCCCAGCGCCCGGCGGTGGGCGGCGAGCTGGTCGAGAAACGCGTTGGCCGCGGCATGGTTGGCCTGGCCCGGATTGCCCAGCACGCCGGCCACGCTCGAGAACAGCACGAACATGTCCAGGTCGCGGTCCGCCGTGGCCCGGTGCAGATGCCAAGCGCCCAGCACCTTGGGCCACAGCACCGCCTCGAACCGCTCCCAGTTCTGGTTCCCGAGGGCGGCGTCCGACAGCACGCCGACGCTGTGGATCACGCCTCCGAGGGGAGGAAGGTCCTGCTCCATCCGCTCCAGCATGGCGTCCACCGCGGCGGCGTCGGTCACGTCCGCCAGCTCCACTCGCACCGTCGCCCCGCGCGCCCGGAGGGCGGCGACGGCTTCCGCCACCGCCGGGTCGGGATCCCGGCGTCCGTTCAACACGATGGCCCCTGCGCCCCGGTCGGCGAGCCACTCGGCCAGCACGCAGCCGATACCGCCCAGGCCGCCGGTTACCAGGTAGGTGCGGTCCTGCCGCAGGCGGCCGTTCACCAGCGGAGGCGCCGTCAGGACGATCTTTCCCTGGTGCCGGGCGGCGCGCATGAAGCGCATGGCTTCCGCGGTCTCGGCCAATGGCCAGCGGCTGTGGATCAAGGGCCGCACCTCGCCGGCCGCCAGTTGCTCCATCACCTTGTTGAGGGCCGCCC
>JAPOQB010000797.1 GCA_026710965.1 Deltaproteobacteria bacterium
AAGCCACGGACTCGATGGCCATGACCTCGTCGATATCCGCGATCGTCATGCTCCGGAGGTACCAGTCTCCACTAGCCCGTACCGACACTACGTGTTCCACCCCAGCCTGGCGGCGCTCTCCTTGAGCAGGAGAACATCCAGGACCTTGCTGCCCAGATGGTGGGCGAAACCGTAGACCCGGTCTTGGAGGGGGATGATCGTGGTAAACTCGGGAGGAAAGGCCCCAATGCTTGACGACACCTTCCGGACACGGGAATCCAGGAGCTTGCCTCTGACGATCAACTGCCCTTCCTTCAACAGCAGATCGTAGTCATAGTCCGGCATGCGCGCGGGCAGCTTGGGGGCCATGGCGATGCCCAGGCGCGGCAACTGGGTGGGGAACTCCAGCCGGAGATGGTAGGCCTTGCCCAGGTCCTCCACGGTGTAGGCGTGGCCGTAGCGCCGTTCGCGCTCCAGTTTCTCGACGAACCGGGAATCGTAGAAACCCTCGACCGGCACCGGCACCCGCCGCAGCAACTCCCCTCGGTGCGACAGCAACGGCCGTAGCAGGATCGCCAGCGGAACACCGTACAGGGCCGCGCTCACCGTGACCTGCTCCACCGGCACGGCGCGGAATATGCTCTGACGCAGCCGGTACAGCACTTCCCCCAGGGCGATGACGAAACCCACGAGGATGTACATGTTCACGCCCTTGTCGAAGGCCAGGCCCAACCCTTCCAACGCGACCCCCGCGACGACGAACACGATCGGGTACAGGATCATGTTGAGGATCATGTTGAGCGCCGTGGCCGCGCCGCCCACGAAATAGGGACGGCCCGCCAACTCCGCGAGATCGTCGCGCGACTTCGCGGGCAACGCCCCGAGCAGCGGCTGCAACAGCAGCACCGTAACCCGCAACAGGCTGGATTCACTGGTCTGGATGCGCTGCACCAGCTCGTCGAAGCCCATGGGCAACTGGCCCGGAAAGACCTTGGGCGCCAGCGGCGGGGGTTCTTCCTCGGGCTCCTCCGCGGGGGCCGCGCTTGCGGCCGGCGGAGCCACGGGCGCGGCCGGGGGCGGCGCGGCGGCAACGGCAGCGGCCGGGGGCGCTTCGGCGGCTCCATTGACCGCCTCCACAACCGCCGTGGCGGCCGGCGCTTCCGCGGCATCCTCTCCGGTGCGGAAACGAGACTCGAAGACCTCGCCGAAGTCGACATCCGTGTGCAACACCCGGGCCCGGTCGATCAGCACGGTCTCGGACTCGACATTGTTGGGATCCGTCACACAGCAATCCACCGGGCAGACCGCGGCGCACGCCTCGTAGTCGTGGAAACCGACGCATTCGGTGCACAATACCGGATCGATGACGTACAGGTCATCCTGTTGGGTGATGGCTTCGTTGGGACATTCGGGCTCGCAAGCGCCGCAGTTTATGCACTCGCTGGTTATCATCGTCGCCATGGAAGAAAGCTCCTGAATCGAATCCGGGCCGGTAGGGACCGTTGCCGGGAGCGCCCGAGCTCCCCACGCGGCCACCGGTCTCACTTAAACCCCTGGAACCTCAAAATAGTTGATTTTGCGAGTTTCTTCAACGTCCCGGCGCTGCTTGATCAACACCGGGCGCGTGTGTTAAACCATTCCTTGTTGGGCGGCGTACCCAAGTGGTTAAGGGAGAGGTCTGCAAAACCTCGATGCGGCGGTTCGAATCCGCCCGCCGCCTCCACTTTCCCCGGTCAGCGCTGTTTCAGCATCTCCTCCAGCA
>JAPOQB010000120.1 GCA_026710965.1 Deltaproteobacteria bacterium
GGCTATTTACGGGGCGCCCTCGGCCGAGGCCGCCGCCGCGGAGCTGGACCGTTTCGAAGCCGGCCCCTGGGGTCAACAGTACGCGGCCGTGGTGCGCAGTTGGCGCTCACGCTGGGAGGAAGTGATCCCGTTCTTCGCCTTCTCCCCGCGGGTGCGCAAAATCCTGTACACAACGAATTCCATCGAGAGTTTGCACAGCCAGGTCCGCAAGGCGATCCGGAACAAGGGCCACTTCCCGAGCGACGAGGCGGCCACGAAGCTCATTTACCTGGCGCTGAGGAATATCACCGCGAAGTGGCGGAGACCCCCGAAAGAATGGCATGCTGCCAAGCTCCAGTTCGCCATCCAGTTCGGTGATCGTTTCGTGCTGGCAGCTTAGAGGATGGAGGACGGCTCACACACAAAATTCTGTACAGCACCCGTGAGCACGGGCGAACTCGATGAGCTACGCCGGCCACGCTCAACCACCGGCCGCGGAAGACTCTCGGTTGGAGAACCCCATCCGAAGCCTTCAACGAACTGCTACTCTTACACCAGCGAGGACGTGTTGCGACGACCCCTTGAAACCGGCCAATACGCTTCGGCCGACTACCGGCGCCTGCTCGATGCCCACGGCATCGTATGCTCGATGAGCCGACGCGCCAACTGCTGGGACAACGCCGTCGTGGAGAGCTTCTTTGCAACGCTGAAGACCGAACTCATCCACCACGCCGACTACCCCAGTCCAGCCGAGGCAAGGGCCGCGATCTTCGAGTTCATCGAGGTGTTCTACAATCGGCAACGTCGCCACTCGACCCTCGGCTACCAGACACCAGCAGGCTTCGAGCGGATGGCACGGGCAGCTTAACCAACCTGTCCACCAATCCCGGGTAAGGCCATAAGTTAGTGATTCTGGGTTGTGGTCCGCTCGGGACCGGGACGCAAACTCCATGCGTGTGAGTCCTTCGACGCTCGTGTGCGGCCTTCTGGCGTCGTAGTCGACTCGCCACTCTTCGATGAGTTCCCGCGCATGCGATGGTGCCTAGGCATTCCCGGTGATTACCCTCTCAATACATGTAACTCATGCGGCCGACTCTGCCTTCCGCGCCTGTGCAAGATCGTAGGCTCCTTGCATCCGTATCCAGTGTCCGGCGTCGCTCCAACCGAGCCGCTCTAGGGCCAACGCCAACCGTGGCGACACGCGGGCGTTTCCGTTGAGAACCCGTGACAGCATGTTTCTGGTGACGCCGAGTCGGATTGCCGCTTCGGTCACGGTCCACCGCTCGGCCTCAAGGGCTTCTCTTACGATTTCGCCGGGATGTGCCGGATCGTGCATACCAGTCATGTCGTTGCTCCCGCTAGTGATAGTCGGTCAGGTCTAAGTCGACGGCCTCTCCCTTTTCGAAACGGAAGACAATACGCCAGTTTCCGGATACTTGCACGCTCCATTGGCCAACTCGGTCTCCTTTCAATGGATGCAAGCCCCATCCTGGTATATCCAGGTGGCGCGGCACTGTTGCCTCGTCCAACGCCGTCAGCATTCGGCGGATGCGCGGGATGAACTGGGGGTTCAGCCGCCTTGCATCGCCTCGCTCATACAGTCGTTGCAGTCCCCGGTGCCTAAACCTCATGCCTGAAGGTGGTGAGTCGGAAGCCGATGAAGGCTGACCGAAGTTTTGAAGAACAGTGTACTACCCGGCAGAAATAGCTTCAAACGAAGGCTGGGCGCGGGAGCCGAGGGTGCGCTGATGGGCCGCGTGGTTGCCGTTCGGACAGGGCGCTAACCTCCGCGGCTTCCACCCAGCACCAGCACGGGCCAATCCCTCATCTCTTCCTCGGACTCGGCCAGGGAGATGGCCCGCCCGGAGCGCCACAACTCGAACTGGTCGCGGTATTGCGGTGAGGCCGGATTGCCTGCCTGACCCGGGACGATAATGACGCTCGACCGGATCGGATCGCTCAGAGTGACCAGCATCCGCATCGATGCGCCGACGGCCTGGTCGTAGGGGCGGGAGTGGCGGTAGTAGGAGTTGCTGACGGTGACGCCGTCGCCGTCGACGGGGAAGGGGCCGAGGGAGAAGAACGGGGCCAGCCAGTTGTTGTTTCCGAGGGCGTGCGCGAGGGTGAGGGTGTGGAGGCGGCCCCAGGACCAA